>JAIECJ010000046.1 GCA_029068555.1 Lachnospiraceae bacterium | reverse complement strand
ACCGTTTTTAATGGAGTATAGCAAATTTTTCCAGTGATGTAAAGTATTGTTACAAGCCGGATGGAGTACTAGAGCGTATTTGAAAAATCATTCCTGCCATCTATACGTCCCATTTGCATAATAATTGCACCAAATTCAGTCAACATAGAGCCCATTATGTCTCCTTCATTTGGCACAAATTACCCACAAACTGTGACGCACATCTGTCAGAAAGTATTTTTCAAACACGCTTTAGAGTGTGTTTGAAAAATTATTCCTGCCACCTGCATAACACGCGTACGTGTTGTATTCACCACTTTGCGTGATATTTGTCGCTACGTTTCCTTCATTTGGCACAAAACTCCCACAAACTGTGACGCACATTTGTCAGAAAGCATTTTTCAAACACGCTCTAGTGCTCCATCCAGAAAGAAATTTGAATTGTGGGCTGCATGGTTCGTGCCAGTGCTAGGCAAAATTTCGATGGCGATGCAGTGGCATCGTCTAGAAATTTTAACGACGCAATGGCGCGGAACAGGCGGCTCACGAGGCTAATTTCTAACTGGATGGAGTACTAGTACAGTGAATATTAAGTTTTGGATAGTTTGGCGCAGAATATTTTTCTGAGAGTGCTGCTTCACAAACGCAGGCGTAGCGGGCTACGTCGAGGCTTGGGGAGTACTTAATTTATATTGGCGCAGGATATGTTAATGCCTGAGTACGCTATTGTTCGGTTAGTATTTGTCACTGTCAGTATTGCAAAATGATGACTACTAATTTGCAGAGCTGTTACTTTAATGAAAAATCAGTAATTATTTGCAAAAATATGTTTTATACTTTACAATTTATGTAGTAGGAACACTTATGCGAAAAGAAGTTAAATAAAAAAATTGTTTCACGTGAAACATTAAAAATATATGCAATTTAATATAGCATCTGCTCAATAAAAGTGGTATAATAATAATGTTTAAACAAATTTATCTACAACATTCTATTTATTGTTTTGAAAGAGCCTGCCTGATAAAAATGTCAGGTTATTACATGTTGGGATTTACCAGGGAGGAAAAGATGGGGAGAATTATTGCAATTGCAAATCAAAAAGGTGGTGTAGGAAAAACAACAACATCAATTAATTTATCGGCTTGTATTGCTGCAAAAGGGAAAAAGGTGTTGGTTATAGATATCGACCCACAGGGAAATACAACAAGTGGATATGGTATTGAAAAAAATGACTTGGAGAATACAATATATGAGTTGATATTAGGTGACTGCTCTGTAGAAGATTGCATATTGAAAGAAGTACTCCCTAACATTTCTATTTTACCATCTAATGTAAATCTTGCTGCAGCTGAAATTGAACTGATAGGTGTAGAAAAAAAAGAATTTATATTAAAGAATGAAGTAGACTGGGTAAAAGACAGATATGATTTTATAATTATTGATTGTCCTCCATCTTTAAGTTTATTGACAGTAAATGCCATGACAACAGCAGATTCTGTATTGGTTCCAATTCAATGTGAGTATTATGCGTTGGAGGGATTGAGTCAATTGATACATACAGTAAATCTCGTCAAAGAAAGATTGAATCCTGATTTGGATATGGATGGTGTTGTATTTACAATGTATGATTCTCGTACAAATCTTTCATCACAGGTTGTTGACAATGTAAAAAGCCATTTGAGTCAGAAGGTTTACAATACATTGATTCCAAGAAACATCAGGCTTGCAGAAGCACCCAGCTATGGAAAACCAATTAATTTATATGATCCCAAATCAGCAGGGTCAGAAAGTTATATGTCATTGGCTGATGAAGTAATTAAGAATAATATGTAGAGAAATGCAATAGAGACGATTTAGGCAATGCTTTGTGCCAAAACTGATCTAGAGCGTGTTTGAAAAATGCTTTCTGCCAGATGTGCGTCACAGTTTGTGGAGGGATTTGTGCCATATGAAGGAGACTAAGGGGCAAAGGCATAAAGGGACAATGCCTTATTTGAATGAATTTGGCGCAAATATCACACAAAGTGGTAGATACAATGCAAGCGCGTCGTTATATGGCAGGAATCATTTTTCAAACACGCTCTAGAACAGAATGATAGTAAAATTTTTCTAGAAAGTAAATTAATTGTAAATTTAAAGGAGAGAGGAAATGGCATCGAGAGGTTTGGGTAAAGGTCTGGATTCCTTAATACCTGCGAGCAGCAAAGAAAACAAGGAGATAAAGCAGGCAGAAACCATTGTAAAAATAGCAAAAGTAGAGCCAAATAGAGATCAACCCCGCAAAAATTTTGATGAAGATGCCCTACAAGAATTAGCAGATTCGATTAAACAATTTGGTTTGCTTCAACCGATTCTTGTGCAGGACAGAAAAGAGTATTATGAGATAATAGCTGGCGAGAGGAGATGGCGGGCGGCAAAGCTTGCAGGCTTAAAGGAAGTACCAGTTATTATTAGGAATTATACGAATCAGGAAATTGTAGAAATTTCGTTGATAGAAAATATACAAAGGGAAGATTTAAATCCAATAGAGGAAGCTATGGCATATAAAAGGCTTCTGGAAGAATTTCATTTAAAGCAAGATGAAGTGGCAGAAAGAGTATCGAAGAGTAGGACTGCAGTGACAAATAGTATGAGACTTTTAAAGTTGTGTGACGGAGTTCAACAGATGATAATTGATGACATGCTTTCGACTGGACATGCCCGTGCGTTGATTCCTATTGAGGATATGGAAGTGCAGCTTCAGCTTGCACAGAGAATATTTGACGAGAAGCTAAGTGTGCGTGAAGTAGAAAAGATAGTAAAGGGAGTATTGAAACCTGATACTAATAATTCAAAAAAAGAAGAAGTGCCTCAAAAAATGCAATATATCTATCAAGATATTGAGAACAGGTTAAAAGAAAAACTAAGCAGAAAAGTTGAAATATCTTCAAAAGGTAAAAATGGTGCTGGCAAGATAGAAATTGAATTCTATTCTAATGATGATTTGGACAGGCTGATAGATTCGCTTTCCAATATAAATATGAATGAAATATAGTAATTATTTTTCGTGTATCTACTGGTACAGTGAAAATTAAGTTTTGGATAGTTTGACGCAGAATATTTTTCTGAGAGTGCTGCTTTACAAAAGCAGGCGTAGCGGTGACTACGTCGAGGCTTGGGGAGTAGAGCTATCAGGAAAATAGGCAAGTCAAACTGCCAATTACTTAATACGCACTGTACTAGTACTCCATCCAGTCAGAAATTAGCCTCGTGAACCGCCTGTTCCGCACCCATTGCGTCGTTAAAATTTCTAGACGATGCAACCGCATCGCGGTCAAAATTTTGCCTAGCACTGGCACGAACCATGCAGCCCACAATTCTAATTTCTGTCTGGATGGATCACTAAAGCGTGTTTGAAAAATCATTCTTGTCATCTGCATAACGACGCCAAAGCGTCGTATTTACCACTTTGCGTGATATTTGCACCAGATTCAGTCACCGTAAGGCATTGCCCTTTATGCCTTTGAACCCTGCGCTCCCTTCATTTGGTACAAATTTCTCACAAACTGTGACGCACATCTGACAGAAAGCATTTTTCAGACACGCTCTAAGAAACAAAATTTGACAGGAGAAACATATGAATAATGATTTATTAAACGGTTTGGGATTAGGAAATATTGATATTGGATATCTATTTATCGGATTGATTGCCATTAGTGTGATACTACTGATATTAATTATAATAGCATTTGTGCAGATAGGAAAATTTAAAAAGAAATACAAAAAGTTTATGCTCGGTAAGGATGGCGCTAATCTGGAAAAGGATATTATGACATTATATGAAGACAACAAATTTATGAAACTTAGTATTGACAGAAACAGGGAAGATATCAAAGCGCTTTATAAAAAACATGAGAAAGCATTCCAGAAAATAGGACTTGTGAAATATGATGCATTTACGGAAATGGGTGGAAAATTAAGCTTTGCTTTGGCACTGCTGGATGAGAATAATTGCGGTTTTATTATTAATTCTGTCCACAGTTCAGAAGGATGCTATTCTTACACAAAGAGGGTAAAGGACGGAGATTCGCAGTTAGCGCTCAGCAATGAGGAGAAGGTTGCTGTAGAACGTGCGGTCAACGGAAATTCATCAGACACAGAATAAAGGCTTGCAGTAATGAATTTACAAATATAATGAATGAAATAATTTCATGATAAAGAAAGAAATGGGGGATTTGTAAAAATGAAATTAGTAACAGTTGAAGATTTAAAAGAAGGTGACATAATTGCTAATGATGTCTTACTTGATGATTATACCGTTGTGCTTTCTAAGGGAACAGTAATTAAAATACCTTATATTGAAAAATTAAGGGAACTTCAGGTATTTACAGTCTATATTGAGGAAGCCAAAGAGGAATCTGTAGAGCCAATTGTAAAAAATATTAAATTGACACCGAAAGAAAATAAGCCGCCTGTCAAAAAGCCTCAAGTGGTACAAAAAAGTCCGCAGACAGAAAAAAAGGAAGAGAAAAAACCAGAAGAGAAAAAGACTGCACCAAAAATTTCTCTTGAAAAAATTACAATATTGCGTGACGAAGTAGAAGTGCAGGTCAGAAATAAAATAAAGGATATTCTTGAACTGCATATTTATCAGCAAACAACAGGATTACAGAAAATTGCGGAAACTGCACAGAATATTATTACGGACATTCTCGAAGAAGAAGAAGTGGTGGAAAAGGTTTATGATGTAAGAGAAAGAAGCGCTGACATCTATGAACATTCATTACAGGTATGTACCATCGCAGCACTGATTGCATTAAAACTCGGAATGACAGAAAAGCAGGTTTATGATATTAGTGTAGGTTCTCTGATACATGACCTTGGATTGAGATATCTTGTGGTGAGATATGAAGACCAGGATATCAATCTCCTTCCAAAGAAGGAACAGGAGGAGTACAAAAAGCATCCCATTTATGCATATACAGCAATTAAAAATGAGACATGGCTTTCAGAGGCTGCAAAAGAAATTATATTAAATCATCATGAGAAAAAGGACAGCTCTGGATATCCGCTTGGGACAGACCATATAACCCGTATGACACAGATTGTTGGCGTATGTGATGAGTTTGATGAATTGATTTGCGGAATAGGAAAGGCTAGGGTGCGTGTGCATGAGGCTATAAACAATATCAGAAATTACAGTGGAATATGGTATGATTCGGATATTGTGGACGCATTTTTGCAGCTTATCGCTGTTTATCCAGTCGGATCTAAGGTCAAGACAAATCAGGGAGAGACCGGTGTTGTTATGAAACAAAATGCACATTTCCCTGAGAGACCAGTAATTCGTATTATGTACGATAGGTTTGGACAAGCTATACAGGGTGAGAAAATTGTTAATTTAATAAAAGATACAACTGTAGTAATTCAGGAAGTAGTAAAATAGAAATGGACTGAGGGAGAGTAAAAATGATTGACATAAAATTTTTAAGGGAAAACCCGGATGCTGTTAAAGAAAATATAAAAAAGAAATTTCAGGATCACAAGCTTTCACTTGTGGACGAAGTCATTGATTTAGATGTGCAGGCAAGAAAGACACAGCAGGAGGCAGATAATCTGCGCGCAGAACGAAATAAGCTTTCAAAGCAGATTGGCGCTTTAATGGCACAGGGAAAAAAGGAAGAGGCAGAGGAAGTCAAAAAACAGGTCAATGCGCAGGCAAAGACACTAGAAGAGCTTGCTGAAAAAGAAAAGGAATACAGCGAAAAAGTGACGAGGATTATGATGGCTATACCAAATATCATTGATCCGAGTGTTCCGATTGGAAAGAATGATGAGGAAAATGTAGAAATTCAAAAATATGGTGACCCGTTTGTTCCTGATTTTGAAATACCATATCATACAGATATAATGGAGAAATTAAAAGGCATTGATTTGGACAGTGCAAGGAAAGTGGCTGGTAACGGTTTCTACTATTTAATGGGTGATATTGCACGGCTGCACTCTGGAGTCATTTCTTATGCAAGAGATTTCATGATTGACAGAGGTTTTACTTACTGTGTTCCGCCTTTTATGATTCGCAGCAATGTAGTGACTGGTGTTATGAGTTTTGATGAGATGGATGCCATGATGTATAAGATTGAAGGTGAGGATCTTTACCTGATTGGTACAAGTGAGCATTCTATGATTGGTAAATTTATTGATACAATCATTCCTGAGGCAGAACTTCCTAAGACTCTTACAAGTTACTCTCCTTGTTTCCGAAAAGAGAAGGGAGCCCATGGACTTGAGGAGCGGGGAGTATACAGGATTCATCAGTTTGAAAAGCAGGAAATGATTGTTGTATGCAAGCCCGAGGAATCACCGTTGTGGTTTGAAAAATTATGGCAGAATACAGTGGATTTATTTAGAAGTCTTGATATTCCTGTGCGTACATTGGAATGCTGTTCTGGAGATTTGGCTGACTTGAAGGTAAAGTCAATCGACGTGGAAGCATGGTCCCCAAGGCAGAAGAAGTATTTTGAGGTAGGGAGCTGTTCAAATCTGGGAGATGCACAGGCAAGACGGTTAAAAATAAGAGTAAATGCAGAAAATGGCAAATATTTTGCTCATACACTGAATAATACTGTAGTAGCGCCTCCAAGAATGCTGATTGCATTTTTGGAAAACAACCTGCAGGAAGATGGTTCTGTAAAGATTCCGAAGGCATTGCAGCCATATATGGGCGGAAAAACAGAAATCAGATAAATCTGGTTAGTATAGAAAGGCATGGTTACAGTGCACAGATATTTAAGGTCAATTGGTTTTAGTAAAATAGAGAATAGGCATGAATTGCAGGCATTGATTAATGAAGTGGTTGAAAAAACCATTCTTCACCCTGACAAATCTGGCAAAGAAGACAATAAAAAAGGGAAAAAGTATGCATTTTCAAGGGACATTGCAGCGGATGAGGAGGATCATGTGTATGCAGAGCTGTCTCTTGATTTCGTGCATGGAGCGGGAATCTGTGTGCGCGGTGAATTTGATGAAGATAACAGTTTTCTCTATGAATACTATTTTCCTTATTTAAGAGGTTCACACATTAGTTCCAATGAAGATATCACAATTGAAAGACATGCGGAAAAAGAATCCTATGCTGGTGTATGTGATGAGATTAAGATTGGTGTTGCTATCATATTTTACCTTCAAAATATGATACCATACAAGCGGCTGAAAGCTTTAAAACGGCTTCCGGTACAGGGGACCTCTTTGATTTTGAGTGCATTGTCGACAGATGGAACCATTATGATGCCCATTATAAAAAATGAATATGAAAAACAGCGTATTAAAAAGGCATCCAATGAGCGAAACCAGTTGATTGCCCAGGCTAGGATGGGGGACGAGAGTGCGATTGAGAGTCTGACACTTGAGGATATGGACACCTATACGACAATTTCCAGAAAGATTCATAATGCGGATGTATTCAGTTTAGTGGATACGTATTTTATGCCATATGGAGTTGAGTGTGACCAGTACTCACTGCTGGGTGAAATTACTGATTTCCGTATGGATAAAAACCGCATAACGGGTGAAGAAGTTGTATTTATGACAATTGAGTGTAATGAGATTACGTTAGAGCTTTGTATTAATAAAGAAGATTTGTATGGAGAGCCGGCTGTGGGAAGACGTTTTAGGGGAGTTGTGTGGCTTCAGGGATATATTGAATTTCCACATTAAGCGTTGCATAATTTTATAAAATACGAATATCTGGCAGAAAGCATTTTTTTTAACGCGCTATAGAATAAGATAATAAAATTTTGAACACATTAGATAAAATAAAACACTTGCAATAATTGAAAGTTTTGATATAATCCCATCTTTGACAGTTGGAAATAAAAAAAATCGCTGTATACCTTGTATTTACTGGGGCGCAGCGATTTTT
>JAIECJ010000045.1 GCA_029068555.1 Lachnospiraceae bacterium | reverse complement strand
TTCCTTTTCGTTGTCTTATTCGTTTTCGTTTTCTGATTCGTATTCGTTTTCGGTTTCTGATTCCTTTTCGGTTTCTGACTCCTTTTCGGTTTCAGGTTCTGATTCCTTTTCAGGTTCTGACTCCTTTTCGGTTTCAGGTTCGGTGTATAATTCTGTGTTTTCCATACCATTCCCCCCTAGTAAGTAATGTAAAATATTACTCTATCCATACAGGGCAAAGCATTTAATACAGGATTGTAGCCGTCAGCTTTCAGGGCTTTCAGGGCGTTGTTTATTTTGTTCTCACAACTCAAATCAAATCCTGTGTTTGTTCCGTCAGCTTCCATGTCTTTGTAGCTTGCTACATTGTCATAGTAGATTGATATTATGCTTACACCGTGAAGCGTTTCTGTCTGCTGATAATTCCTTAATGCTGTGTAGTTAGATAAAGGCGTGAATGTGTCGCCGTTGTTTAAAAGTTTTTTCTTTTTCTTTTTGTATACTGTGTAGGCTATAAATCCAGCTACTACCAGAAATACTAATATGTCATATCCTGTCATAGTTCTGTCTTCTCCTTTTAGTTATTTTGGCTATATTTCAGGTTGTTTTGGGTATATTTCAGGTTATAGTTTGTCATCTATCCCCCTCCAAGATTTTCTAAGAGCTTTTTGAAATTTTAAAAGGCGTAAAATTCCAAAAATTCTAAGAAAATCTATCCTCCCCCCTACATGACACAGGTGAGGGTGGGAGGAGAAGATAGTCAGGGCTTGCCGCTTCTTTTGCTTTTATTCAAATGCAAAAGGGCATTTATAGGGCAGGGTATCGGCAGAATATACATTATGCAGATGCAACTTAAAAGTTATCAAGTCATAATTTACGCTATTTCTGCATTCAGGTTGTGAGGGCGGTTTAAGGAAATGTCATTTGGTATCTCACACTACACTGTGCCTTGCCAACGCTTGTATCGTCACATCACGCTGTGATAAAGGGCGTTTCAATATGCTAGCCGCTTTACGCTCTAGCATTTGTATCATATCGACTAGGGCGAGGGCGGTTTTCAATATTCAGTTTTTTAAATTTGGGAAAACTCAAAAGCACCGTATACAACATAGTATCAATGTATCAGTGTGATGCTAAAGTCGTATAGAATCGGGGCTTTTGAGGAAAAGGCTTATTTTTTGTCATTTGACATTTGGGCAATGCCTAAGAGACGGAGACTCTTATATTCGCTGTTGTACTCCATGTTGAATACTGCCTTGTCACCTGCCTTGACTGTGTTATAAACTGCTTCGGGGCAATTGACCTGCCCAGCCTCCGCACCCTGTAAAACAGTGAGCTTGTAGTAGGTGCTCTGTCCGTCTTTGCTTTTTGTTGGTTCGCACTTTGCGAGAATCTGTAGTTCTGTCGTTAATGCTAATTTCATAGTTTTTTTACTTCCTTTCTTTGCTTTTGCGTTATGGGGGTGGTAATATTAAACCTTTTACCCCCACAACTTTGTTGTTAGATAAGTGAGATGTATATTGAGTTCAATAATTGAACTTTATACCGTGTTGGTTAGTTCCATGCCATGTTGATTGTTACGGAACACTGCAAGCCGTCTTGTGACAGTGTTTTCCTGATTAGGTCAAGGATAGTGTCTTTTTGTCTGTCAAAGTCCTCAAGGCTTGCGATTGTAAGCAGGTTGTTTGTTTTGATGTACTGTCTACCGTCTGTCGTTATGTCGCTATCCTCTGATATGGTTGTATCGTCTTCTGATTCGTTGGTGCTTGATGCGGTTGTGTCGCTATCACCTGTATTGTTATCACCTGTATCATTGGATTTCGGTTTGTCCTCTATTGCGTCAAGGCCTTTAATGCGGTTCTTGATTTCTGCACAGGTTAGTGTGGGATTAATGTCTAAGTCCTCAATTTCTTTATCAGTTACTTTAGAGTCATAAAGAATGATAAGCTGCGTGGGACTGTAAGACTTGAAGGCGTCTTTCAAATCCTTGATTTCCCCTGTTTTTTCGTCTCGTTCTGCACCAAAACGGCGCGCTACGTGGATATAGTTGTATGTAGAAGTTTTTCCAATTCCGAACTTCTTTTTTGCAAAAGATTCTACATTGTCGCAACCATCAAGGTTGTATGCGTTGGTGTGGTCTATCCATTCAAGAGCAAATGCAATTTTGAAAAATGATTTTCTGACAGCGGTCAGGGCATCATTAATTTTTCTGATGCATGAATTGTAAGACTTTGCATCCATCAAAGGAGTAGTTATCACGGTTGTACCGTTTTCCGCTTCAACTTCTGTTGCGCTTGTTACTACCTCTGTATTTTCCGTGTTTTCTGTCTGACTGAACATGTCAGCGGTTGTTTTATCACTGATTCTTTTTCCCATGTTGTCACCACCTTTCTATAATCCGTAATTGTCTATCATGCGATTGAATACATTAAGGATTTCATAGCCTTTAACATATTCCCTTATATCTGCTACAAGTGTCTTGTACTGCTGTAATTCTGTTTTACATTCATCATACTTTGCTATTATTTCACCTGTTGAATCCAACAGGGTGTTGTATTCGGTGTTATGTCTGCCTAACACACGCCTTGTTAAACGGAGTTCATTTTCCTTGTGGATTAATTTTTCCTTAACGGTATCAAGTTCTACGGAAGCATCATATAATGCACCTGTAACTAAATGCGGATAAGTACACCATAAGTCAGAAATATCCTTTTTCGTAATTTTTTCTGCCATCATGTAAACCTTTTCAATTTTGCAGTAGTCATTATCGGAGACTCTTTGTCCGCATAATCTTTCAAATTCTAATTGCATCATGTATTTTACCTTTCCTTTCTTACCCTGTTCAATTATTGAACTAGAGCCCCTTTTCATGGGTAATTTAAATTGTAATTTTATTTAACAGGGGGATTGAATCCCCCATTTATTTTTAATATCTGTCAAGACCGACAATTTCAAGGGTTCTTGTAATTACGTCAATTTCTGCCTTGCCATATGATGCGGACTGTAGCACCTGTACAAGATACGGTATGTCAATATCTTGAACTATAGGATTTTTCTTAATTGCTACGATTTCGCCATTGCCTTTTACAAATTCAGAAGCCTCTTTTTTGTTTGGGGCAGGAACTGTTATTTTAAATGCCGCACCCTTGCCATCATCAAGATACATGTCGTAAACTTCAAATTTTCTCATAAATTTCACCTTTTACCTTTCCTTTACCCTGTTCAATAATTGAACTAGAGCCCCTTTTCATGGGTATTTATATTTGTATAAGTCCATTAAAATGAACTATTTTTTATTACATATTCATTATACAATTTACAAAAATGATTTTTTTGGAAAAATGTTATTGACAATCAAAATAAGGTAGTGTATACTGGTATTCGGTTAAGCGCCCAGATAGCTCAGTCGGTAGAGCAGAGGACTGAAAATCCTCGTGTCACTGGTTCGATTCCGGTTCTGGGCATTTTGCGGGTGTAGTTCAATGGTAGAACACTAGCCTTCCAAGCTAGATACGTGGGTTCGATTCCCATCACCCGCTTTACATGTGAATTTCTTACTGGTTACAATTCACACCAACGTCAGTTTTCATCAGCTTATAAGTTATTGAGGTGTGAATTATAACAGATTTTGCACACAAAATGCTAAAAGGCAAGCA
>JAIECJ010000044.1 GCA_029068555.1 Lachnospiraceae bacterium | reverse complement strand
AAAGTAAAGTGCTTCGCCATCAAATATTCATAGTTACAGCTTTAATTTTATTATTTTTTTCACAGTAGTTTACAAATCGCAATTTTTTGCCTTATTAATTATTGAATTTGCAAGTTCAATAAATTAATAAAGGAGATTAAAATTATGTCAAATTACAACAATGCAGCATATACCTACGCACAGGTATTAGCAGGCACCGGCTATTATATGAAAGATGATCTGCTCAGATACAGCGACGGGGTAAAGACTATGCAGACCAAACTTAATACCGCAGGATATAACTGCGGTACCCCTGACGGTAAGTTTGGAAGCGGAACCGATACAGCAGTTAGAAACTTTCAGCGTGCCAAGAGTCTGACAGTAGACGGAAAGGCCGGAAAGAATACATTAAAAGCCCTTGACACTGCGGCATCTGGTGGTGGTACAACCTCTGGTACGATTTATTGCAGCAATAAATATCTTACTAAAGCTCAGATGAAAGTAAACGCTCAGTATATTTTAAACTACTTACGCAGCCGTGGTTGGACAAAAAATGCCGTTTGCGGTATGCTTGGAAATATGGAAACAGAAAGTACCATCAATCCAGGCATTTGGCAAAGCCTCAAAGAAAATAATATGAGCGGCGGCTTTGGACTGGTTCAGTGGACACCTGCGACTAAGTACTTCAACTGGGCTTCCTCTAAAGGACTGACTGCTGTTAACATGGACAGTGAATTGCAGCGTATTCTGTATGAAGTAACTGCTTCCGGCGAGCAGTATATCGCCACTTCCAAATATAATTTCAGTTTTGAGAAGTTCACAAAATCCACGGAAAGCGCACATTACCTTGCCTGCGCATTCCTGCACAATTACGAACGCCCGAAGAATGCAGATCAGGATGAGACAAGGGGAAGTCAGGCAACTTATTGGTTTAATAACCTGAAGTAAGTCCACTATCTTCTCATAGCACAGAGGCTATCCACAAACAGCAGGGTAGCCTCTGCAGCTAATTATTGTAAAACATCAATTTTCCCAGTAATTCTGATTTGGCAAATAGAACTCCTGTATATTCTGGTAATCAAGCTGTGCCTCAAAATGATCGTTTCCTGTTGCATGGACAGATGGCATGCTTAGGACAATACCCTCTGGCTTTAGAAAGCAGACTACATTTCCGGATATACTAAAGGGATCTACTGTTCGATATTCGGGTGTTTGTAATGCAAGCATGTCCCTAAAAACACTTGCATCATATGAGGTAACCGGATTTTCCGGGAAAACTGCTTTTTCAAAAAAAACTTCCTTAAAACGCTCATTTGTATTGTACAAATCTGCCAACGTAATTTCTTGCATTGACTGTAAATCTATATTTACAGTAGATAGCATTGTTGTTATGTCTGAATCATCATCAAAATAGCTTTCTCCCCAAAAGACAATACTTGCAATTTTTTTATTTTTTAATGTAACTGCAGATTGGTATTCTACGTTTATAGAAATATTATCTGGCAATATTGACATATCAATTTTCCCTAATTCCTGCACTTTATTGTATACCATTAAATTCAGCTTTTCCGCTTCAGAACCCTCAAATACAGGATATATAATTTTTACAGAACTGTTACCATTTGGTGCTTCTACATAAGTTTCCATTTTAAAGTTATCGCTGATTTCTGTAATTTCTTCTTTATCTTGTTTATTTCCTTCATCCATATTTTTTTCTGTTTCAGCCGGAACATCTGGGCGTACAGTATCTTCATTAAGATCTGTATTAATTTTCACGCTGTTATCAGAAGAACCCGCATCTTCTATTACAACAGTCTCGTTTGTTTGTCGACCAGAAGAATCTGGCTCTCCTGCCGCAACAGTCTCATTTGTTTGTAATATGGAGTCGAATTGAAAAGAAGAATCTACTGGTGTTTGTTCGTGAAATGAACATCCTCCTATTCCCAGTATACAAGATGACAATAGTATTACTGTATATTTAATAATTTTCCTTCTCAAAATTAAAGTACCTCCCTCTATATTTTTTGTCTATTATAAAACAATACATCCTTTTGCACCAGTGTCAAAACAGTGACAACTTTTGTGCTTTACAGCTCCGTGAAGCCAGAACTAGCGGTCAGCTCCCCCTGTGCACCCGCATCAATTTAAACCAGATAAGTCTGTTGCAGGAGGATTCTTCATAGATGTCAGCACTGTCCGCCTGTGTGTGAGGAAACACCTCGAAGGAGGCACAGCCCCGGCATTGTATGACAGGCAGCGCAAAGGGCGTGCGGCTGAAATATCCCCGGAGGCTGTTGCGTGCATTATAAATATTGCCTGCCAGCGGCCGGCTGACCTTGAGTATTCCCAAGAATTGTGGACACTGGCCAGACTTCATAAACATATACAGTATCGGCAAGGAGCAGACCAAGACCGCCACAGAATTAGCGCATGCCGAGGTAATCAGCTACAGCAAAAAGAACCTTGAACGGGAACTTCAGAACGAGAGCCAACAGCATAACAGGCAACAAAACAAAGCAAAGCAAAACGGAGGGAGGAAGAAATCAAATGGAGATTTGATAGAAATATAAGTATGATTATGGTATTATATTAGAGAGACAAATCGGTATTGGCCAAACAGAGTGAGAGATACTTCTTGAACGAAAGTTCAAGAAAGTGGGGAGTTAGAGAAACGTCAGTTAGAGCGTGTTTGAAAAATGCTTTCTGCCAGATGTGCGTCACAGTTTGTGGGAGATTTGTGCCAAATGAAGGAGGC
>JAIECJ010000043.1 GCA_029068555.1 Lachnospiraceae bacterium | reverse complement strand
GGATATGTAAGTTGTGAAAAGCCAAGGTCTTTTGTTTTCAATCGCCAATTCTAAGACTTGGAAAAATATTTTTACGTTATCAGCACAAGCTAATAAGACAATGAGAAAATTTTTGACAGTGCCTCCCTTCTGTACGAAATTTGTTCTCAATGCACCTTACACAAGCATTATTAGCACATTTTGAAATTTTATGCAAATTGAAATGTAAAAATTCGTCCGAAATGTAAAAATTAATACAACTTTTTTAGAAAAACATCTGTTATTTTGACATTTCAGACGATATACACAATATATCCTGCCATTTACTAATTTTAGTGATTATTGGTATTTTGATAAATTTTTTAAAAACTGTTGTCCTGCCCTATTGACTAAAGCATCTCTACATTATAATATATGTGAGAAGGTCAGTTGTTAATGTATATAATAAACTGACATGAGGCAGTACACGTACACTATATCTCAAGATATTTTTAATAGTGAGGATGTGAATAATATGAAAATCGAAAAAGTAAATGACCATCAAATTCGCTGCACGCTTACAAAGGCGGATCTGGCAGATCGTGAGCTTAAGATCAGCGAGCTTGCCTATGGTACGGAAAAAGCCAAAAATCTTTTCCGCGATATGATGCAGCAGGCTTCCTATGAATTTGGATTTGATGCTGATGATATTCCGCTTATGATAGAAGCAATTCCCCTTAATTCCGAGTGCATCGTTTTGGTCATCACGAAGGTAGAAGATCCCGAGGAGCTTGACACGCGCTTCTCTAAATTTGCCCCCTCTGTTCATGACGAGGAAGATGATGACGATGACATTGGCAATACGCTGGACAGTATGCTTCAGAGTCTGTCCGAGGGTGCAGATGATGTCCTTGACCTGTTTAAGAAAATTCATGACAGCCATATTGCAGAAACCGCTCCTGGTAACGCAGGCACGCTTAACGGCACCGGAAAGAAAGGCGCAAAGACAGCCGCCGGCACAGGCGTGAACCTGGGTGTTGACCTTACACGCATTTATGGATTTGAGTCTTTGAATCAGGTTACAAGGCTTGCCCATATTCTCATACAGTTTTATAACGGCAAAAATTCATTGTACAAAAATGAAAAAAAGCCGGGCTATGTGCTGGTTGTGACTCAGTCTGACCACACGCCCGAAGAATTTAATAAAATATGTAATATGCTCTCCGAGTATGGCAGTCCGGAAAAGATTGCTGCCGCGAGTGAGGCATATATGGAAGAACACTTTGAACCAGTTATCAAGGATAAGGCAATTCAGGCGCTGTCCCTTGTATAATCAATATTGAAATGCAAAAATCCACGGCAAATACATGCCGTGGATTTTTAATGCCAAAACACGATAGGCTTACGCAAGCGCCGAAATCTTATCCATCAGCGCATTGATGTCCATTCCATGAACCATCGCTGCTTCCTCAAGCGTTTCTCCCTGCGCGGAAGGACACCCCAGACAGTGCATGCCTGCGTCCATAAGCACAGGTGCCACTTCTGGCTTTACACTTAAAATTTCACCGATTGTCATATCCTTGGTTATAGCTGCCATTTTCGTTTCCTCCTGTTATGTCAATATTGTACATGACACTTTTGTAAAATTGCGGCATCTGCCTGCCGACATTTCTTACAATTATCATTGTGTCTCAATGATGTCTTTTTATTCGTTTATGCCAATAATTACTATAATATATTTTCCTGATTTTATCAAGCCCAATATTCACTGACTGCTTTTTCCAACAGATAATTTTACACTTTTGTACTTTTTGGTATAATTAACAAATTTTTAATAATTTTTACCCGTCTGTACATAAAAAAGTACAAAAAATAGTGTTGACGTGTATACAATATTGAGGATATAATACAGTTATGAATGTTAGACGTGATTCATACTTTCGTAACAAATAACATTCTAACATAAGTAACTAGCGGTTTTGAACCGCATATCAATTTAAATTTATATTTTTAGGAGGCTTTGCAAAATGAGACCAGAATGGAAAGATTTTGTAGGTGGCAAATGGGAAAGCGAAATTAACGTGCGTGACTTCATCCAGAAGAACTTCGCACCATACGACGGAGATGAGTCTTTCTTGGCAGGACCTACACAGAACACAAAGGATTTATGGGACATGGTTCTTGACCTTCAGAAGAAGGAGAGAGAAGCCGGCGGTGTTCTTGATATGGACACAAAGGTAATCTCTACAATCACTTCTCATGGTCCAGGATACCTTGACAAGAGCAAGGAGACTATCGTTGGTTTCCAGACTGATAAGCCTTTCAAGCGTTCATTGCAGCCATACGGCGGTATCAGAATGGCAGAGAAAGCTTGCTCAGACAATGGATATGAGGTAGATCCTGAAGTCAGCGAGTTCTTCTCTACACACAGAAAAACACACAATGCAGGATGTTTTGATGCTTATAACCAGGAAATGAGAGCATGCCGTTCTTCTCATATTATTACTGGTCTTCCTGATGCCTATGGCCGCGGACGTATCATTGGAGACTACAGAAGAGTTGCTCTCTATGGTATCGACAGACTGATCGAGGACAAACAGGCACAGAAGGACTCCACAGGACGCGTCATGACTGATGATGTTATCCGTCTTCGCGAGGAACTTTCAGAGCAGATGGTTGCCCTTAAGCTGATGAAAGAGATGGCTGCTTCTTACGGATGCGACATTTCTAAGCCGGCTACAAACGTACAGGAAGCAATCCAGGCTACATATTTTGGATATCTCTGCGCTGTTAAGGAGCAGAACGGTGCTGCCATGTCACTTGGACGTACATCTACTTTCCTTGACTGCTACGCACAGAGAGACTTAAAGAACGGAACATTCACAGAGGAGCAGATTCAGGAGTTCGTTGACCACTTTATCATGAAGCTTCGTCTGATTAAGTTTGCACGTACACCTGAGTACAACCAGATTTTTGCAGGTGATCCTGTATGGGTAACAGAGTCACTTGGCGGTGTTGGTGTAGATGGTCGTCCTCTTGTTACAAAGATGTCATTCCGTTACCTGAACACACTGACAAACCTTGGACCAAGCCCAGAGCCGAACCTGACAGTTCTCTGGTCTACAAGACTCCCTGAAAACTGGAAGAGATACTGTGCGAAGATGTCTATTCAGACTTCTTCTATCCAGTACGAGAACGATGACCTTATGAGAGTAACGCACGGTGATGACTATGGTATCGCATGCTGCGTATCTTCAATGGTTATCGGTAAGGAAATGCAGTTCTTTGGCGCTCGTGCAAACGTTGCAAAGTGTCTGCTCTACGCTTTAAATGGTGGTGTAGACGAAGTTACAAAGAAACAGGTTGGACCGAAATATCGTCCTGTTGAAGGTGACATCCTCAACTATGATGATGTGTACAGCAAATTCATGGATATGCTTGAGTGGCAGGCAGATGTGTATGTAAACACATTGAATATCATCCACTATATGCATGACAAGTACTGCTATGAAAGAGCAGAGATGGCTCTTCATGACAGAGATGTCAAGAGATACTTCGCTACAGGTGTTGCCGGTCTCTCTATCGTAGCTGACTCTTTATCAGCAATCAAGTATGCCCAGGTTAAGGCAATCCGTGACGAGGACGGCATCATTGTTGACTTCGAGACAACTGGTGAATTTCCTAAGTATGGTAATGACGATGACCGTGTTGACCTCATCGCTCAGGATGTTGTTCACAAGTTTATGACAGCTATCAGAAGACATCATACTTACAGAAACGGTGTTCCTACAACCTCTATCCTTACAATTACATCCAATGTAACATATGGTAAGGCGACAGGTAACACACCTGATGGACGTAAGAAAGGACAGCCGTTTGCTCCTGGTGCAAATCCGATGCATGGACGCGATACGCATGGTGCAGTCGCATCACTTGCTTCTGTATCAAAGCTTCCGTTCAAGGACGCCCAGGATGGTATCTCCAATACCTTTACAATTATTCCGAATGCTCTCGGCAAAGAAGCTAAGGTATTCTCAGGAGACCTTGAGGTTGATTTAAATAACTAATCAGTTATGCCATAACTGATATTGGCGGCTGCAGGGTTTCGGCTCTGCGGCTGCCCTATAAATGAGAAAGGACAGACGTATATTATGGATGAAAAATCAATGATTGACGACCTTGTATCACAGCTTGATGCCGGATTTTCTGCTGATAAGGCTGTGGGACATTTCAATGTAGATGTCAGCGAGGACGCTTCCACAAAGGAAATTCAGACTCTTGGATGTACAGACTGTTCGAGCAATCCTATGGCATGCAGTGTTCCGACACTTCATGAAGGATTGGATGATAAGTAAGAATATTTGACAAGTTTTGTTAGGAGGTATATAACTATGGCAGTTGATAACGCAGCACAGGTTGATAATTTAGTATCTTTATTAGATGGATATGCTACAAAGGGTGGTCATCACCTCAACGTTAATGTACTCAACAGAGACACATTATTGGACGCACAGAAGCATCCTGAGAATTATCCGCAGCTGACAATCCGTGTATCCGGATACGCTGTTAACTTTATCAAGTTGACACCGGAACAGCAGGCAGACGTAATCTCACGTACATTCCATGAGGCTATTTAATAGACACAGCGAAACAAAAACCTGAGTGTAATCTCAGGTTTTTTATTTCGCTGTGCCTATCCTATCCCAACAACTTTTTAATTTGCTGTTCGTCAATCTTCTTTCCGCCGTTCAGTATTGTCAAAAATTTCTCAAGCGATCCATCGTAATACTTTTCCAGAAACTGGTTTGCTCTTCCTTTGTCAAACTCTATTCTTGTCACTGTAGGAGAGTATACCCTGCCGCCTCTCTTCAATTCTGCGCTAATAAGCCCCTTGTTGGACAAACGACTCAAAAATGTATTCATTGTCTGCTTTTTCCAGTCTTTTCCAACTTCTTCGTTTAAATATTTCGTAATTTCCCTGAAGCATCTCCCACTGTCGGCGTCCCACAAATACTCCATAATCAATGCTTCTGATTCAGACAACCCAAAATTAATCTTACCTTCCATAGTATCTTCCTCACTTTCGTTATTAAATTCATCAGATACTATTAGTATATAGTATTTTTGTACTAAAAACAAGTGAGTATTACAAAATAATACTAAAAAATAACAAATTATTTTATATTACGCCGCATTCATAGATGCCGTCAATGAAACATTACCTTAAAGTCGCAATGTAAAGTCTTACTTCTAGAGCGTGTTTGAAAAATGCTTTCTGCCACATGTGCGTCACAGTTTGCGGGAGATTCAATCATCTTACAGATGACTGGCCAAATGAAGGAGACGTAGGGGGCAAAGGCATAGAGGACAATGCCTTACGTCGACTGAATTTGACGCAAATATCCGTAAAGTGGTGAATACGACGATTTGGCGTCGCTATGCAGGTGGCAGGAATGATTTTTCAAACACGCTCTAGCAGAATTTCCATAATTTCCTCTACAGAATCGGGTAAATATTTGATAAATAAGAGTGCATTCACTAAATTTTTATTCCACTCTTTATGCAAAATAGGGTATACTATTCATAAAGGCACAAATTTCTATGCCTCTGTCTATAACATAAAAAAGGAAGGTTGATACAATGAAAGGAAGAATCCATTCTTTAGAATCTTTTGGCACTGTTGACGGACCCGGTGTCCGCTATGTTGTCTTTGTCCAAGGCTGTCCGATGCGTTGTGCATATTGTCACAATCCCGACACATGGGAAATGAATGCAGGCACACTGATGGAGCCAGAGGAAATCCTCCAAAATTATGAGCGCAATGAGCCATTTTATAATGGAGGAGGCATCACTGTTACCGGCGGCGAACCCCTGATGCAGATTGACTTTTTACTGGAACTTTTCACTTTATGCCATGAGCGCGGCATCCACACCTGTCTTGATAGCTCCGGCATTGCATATAGACCTGATGGTAATCCTGAGTGGCTCGCCAAACTGGACAAATTATGCGAAGTGACAGACCTTGTCATGCTCGACATCAAACATATTGACCCTGAAAAACATATGGAACTTGTAAAACAGCCCAACGACGGAATCCTTGCCTTTGCAGAGTACCTTGACTCCAAAAATGTAGAAATCTGGATTCGCCATGTTGTCGTGCCCGGCATCACAGATGACCCAAAGGACCTGCACAGGCTTGGTTACTTTATCGGAGGTCTCAAAAATGTCAAGGCGCTCGATGTTCTCCCCTACCACACGATGGGAAAGAAAAAATATGATGAGCTTGGCATGGAATACCGTCTGGAAGGCGTGCCTGAGATGGACAAGGGCAAAGTTCCCGATTTGAAACAGCACATTCTCAATGGAATCAGGGAACGACGCGGTCTGCCAGAAAAATAAGTTTTACTTATTTCAGCATCATGTAAAATTTTGTCCTGCCAGAACAGTAATAAGTAATGTTACTGTCCACACATACACCAAAGTAGTGGGAATCGTGCGCCAAAATGCTTGCCTTTTAGCATTTTGTGTGCAAAATCTGTTATAATTCACACCTCAAAAACTTATAAGCTGATGAAAACTGGCGTTGGTGTGAATTGTAATCAATTTTTTGTCCTTTTCCCTTGTATTTCAAATCAATATATATTAAAATAAATATATTGGCAGGTATTTATCATAGAAAAACTTGCCTTGCAGTTGTAATTGTTACTGTTTACACAGGATCTGGCATTTACTGCTAAATCCCAGAGATAACGTAAATCCCAGAGACAAAAATCCAATTGTGCAGCAAACTTGTTTGTTTCGCAGTTTTGCATGGATTTTTACTCGTTTCCAGGAACGGAGTGAACGGTAACCTGTAATTCGTGGCATTTTGCTACAATACTTATACTGCCCTTATAGCAGGCAGTACCAATAAACGATATAAGGAGGAAAACGTATTATGGCATTTCAGATTAAAGATGCATGTGTTGCATGTGGTGCATGTGAGGCTCAGTGTCCTGTCGGCGCTATCAGCATGGGAGACGGAAAGTTTGAGATCGATGCAGACAAGTGCATTGACTGCGGTTCTTGCGCAGGTGCATGCCCTACAGGTGCTATTGAACAGGCATAATCATAAAAGTAACGTAGATTTTAAAAGGAGTGTTGCCCACAGGCAACACTCCTTTTATTTCGCTTCAACAGTCTTTGCATCCGCATTCTTACGAAACAGATGAAATTCCTTTTTTGCCTTAGGTTGTCCTTTTTCCTTGTCCTTAAAGCCAGGAAATGCAATTGTCTTGTCCTTGTTCTTTTCCTTATTTTTCTCCTTCTGCTTCATGCCCTTGCCGCTGTACTGTCGCAACAATTCATCAATGCGCTTATAATATTCTTCATTACGCTTGTCCTCTAGCTCGTGTCTGCTGGTTATCCGTTCCTCATCGCGTTCCTCCAGCAATCGAAACTGATAATCAAGCTCTTTACACAGATCGCCTTTGACATTTTCCGTAATGCGCTCCACAAGATGCTCCGCCATTTCCTCATTATTAGACGCCACAGCCTCCTTAATCAGCTTCTGAAATAAATACTGCAAACGCATCGTCTGTTCTTTTGTTGCCTCCTGCACAGGGATTTCGCTGGTGCACTCGCCAGCGTCGTCAAGCGAATGCATCTCCTTTATCTCTATCATATTTTTCATACTGCTTCTGCCGCTGTCTGTCGTTGTATCTTTTACAGACTCGTCGGCTGCTGCCTTGACCTCCTCATGTTTTCTGTTACCGAATCGCTCATTCCATCGAATCTCCTCTGAACTCTTTAATGGTACCATCTTCGTCTCTCCTATCTTTGATATTTTTGTTAACTGCTTTTGTGCAAAGGGATTATCTGCTCTCATACCATCCTCTCCTTCATTGTCACTGCACATTTGGTTTAACAGCGTTTTCACCGCTTTGAGCTGCAAACCCTGATCCTTCCAATTTTTTATCTGGATAAAGCGGTCAATATCCGCTTTCGTATATATTCTATGCCCCTGCTCATTGCGTCCAATCGGCAGTTCTAATTCTTCCTCCCAGTATCTAAGCACATGCGATTCCACATGCACCTCTTTTGCAGCTTCATTAATCAGATATCTCTCTTTTTCCACCTTTAAATCTCCTTTCTTGTTGTATTCACTCACATTTTGTCAAATTTCTATGTAAAAAGAGGACCGGTTCCAACCCTGTCCTCTTTAGTAAAAATAGCGTCGCTTAGCGGCGACGCATTAAGAGAATGCAAAGCAATCTCCCAAAATGGTCAACACTGTTGCGATTTGTAATAACTTTATTTTGCAAGATTCGCAAACTGCGTGTAATCCGGCAGCCATGCCAGATTAATCGTTCCGATTGCACCGTTTCTCTGCTTGGCGATAATGATCTCCGCCACGTTCTTAAGCTCTGTGTCTTTATTGTAATAGTCGTCACGATAGATAAACATGACAACATCTGCATCCTGTTCAATCGCACCCGACTCTCGCAGATCCGAGAGCATCGGTCTGTGATCCGGCCGCTGTTCAACAGCCCGCGAGAGCTGCGAGAGAGCGATTACCGGCACATGGAGCTCACGCGCCAACGCCTTTAGCGACCTCGATATGTCTGAAATCTCCTGCTGCCTCGACTCATTCTTGCCCGATCCGGTCATCAGCTGCAAATAGTCTATGATAATCATTTGCAAATCGTACTCAAGCTTGAATTTCCTACACTTGGAGCGGAGCTCTCCGATGCTGATTCCCGGCGTATCATCAATCAGCAGTCGGGATCTTCCTATGACATCAGCGCCCTCTATCAGGCGCTCCCACTCATCATCCTTCATATTACCTGTCCGAATTGCCTGCGAGTTTACCTTCGATTCAAGGGACAGCAGACGGTTGACCAGCTGTTCCTTTGACATTTCCAGTGAAAAAATTGCTACCGCCTTACTGTCATGAAATGCTACATGTTGTGCAATATTCAATACAAATGCCGTTTTACCCATAGAAGGACGCGCTGCCACAAGTATCAGGTCGGACGGCTGCATACCGGCAGTTTTATAGTCCAAATCAAGAAATCCAGTCGCGATGCCAGTGACGGCACCTTTGTTTTTAGACGCCTCCTCAATCAGGTTCATCGCATTCATAACAATTTGCCTGATGGGTACAAAATCACCGTTATTTCGCTTTTGTACAATATCAAAAATGCTTTTCTCCGAGGCTTCAAGAATTGCCTCTAGTGAGTCATTCTGCGCATAACAGCTGTTTGCAATCTCCTCATTTACCCGGATAAGCTTCCTTAAAACCGCCTTCTCCGCAACGATATTCGCATAATATTTAATATTTGCGGATGTCGGAACAGCCTCCATAACCTCCCTTATGTACTCCAGACTATAAATTTCAGGCGGCACACCTTTTTCCTTAAGCCGCTCCTGCAATGTCACAAGATCTACAGGCTTCCCCTCGTCATTTAGTTCCACCATGGCATCAAATAAAATGCCATACTGTTTCCCATAAAAATCATCGCCGCTTATCTGTTCACTTGCTATGGTAATAGCCTCCTTGTCCATCAGCATGGAACCGATTACCGACTGCTCCGCCTCTATGCTGTGAGGCAGAACCCTTTTTAATACCGCCTCATCCATTTCCGGCATAATAATCAATAGCCTCCTTATCCCACGCACCCTGGACAATTATCACCAAAATGCCCTTACTTTGCGTTGACATGTACCTTGAGCTTTGCTGATACCTTTGGATGAAGCTTTACCGTAACTTCATGCATTCCAGCCATTTTTATCGCCTCACTGAGTTGTATTTTCTTCTTGTCAATTTCCCTGTTATACTGGTCGGCGACAGCTTTTGCAATTTCTTTCGACGATACAGAACCAAACACCTTTCCGCCCTCTCCGCCCTTTATTTCCAATTTGACAGTCATCTGTTCAATCTCCGCAGCAAAAGCCTGTGCCGCTTCCAGCTGCTCCCTGGCAACCTTTTCTTCATTCTTCTTCTGAAGCTTTAGTGTGTTCATGTTGGCGTCCGTAGCCTCTACGCCTAATTTCTTGGGAAGGATACAGTTTTTGGCATATCCGTCCTTGAGCTCTACCAAATCGCCTTTCTTTCCTACTGATTTCACATCTTCCAATAATATTACCTTCATAATGCTTGTCCTTTCTGTACTTTAATTCAATAAAATGCTAAATTGCACCTTCCTCCAGCATCTGGCTGAGTATTTCTTTTACAACAAATATTGCCCTCTCCGGAGTAGTATCAGACAGCTGTGCGCCCGCAATATTCATATGGCCGCCGCCGCCAAGACGTTCCATGACAATCTGCACGTTTACTTCATCAATTGACCTTGCCGAAATATATATCTTACCATTATATTCCGTTACTACAAAACTCGCCTTAATCCCATTGATATCAAGCAGTTCATTCGCCGCCTGTGCCCCAACCTCTGTAGGACTGTCAAGCCCTTCTGAGGGACATATTCCCATGGCATAGGCATTTTTGTATATCTCGGCGTTACGTATCGCCTCCGCCTTTGCCTTATACTCCTTAGCGCCGTCCCGAAACATCTTTCTAACCCTTGTGACATCCGCACCGCATCTCCTTAGAAACGCTGCAGCCTCAAATGTCCGGACACCCGTTTTTGCCGTAAAGTTGTTCGTATCTACCATGACACCTGAATACATACAGTCCGCTTCATTACTCCGCACTTTGACGGTGCCCGCTATATACTGAAGCACCTCCGCGACCATCTCACAGGTGCTCGATGCATACGGCTCCACATACGAAAGCGTAGCGTTTTCTATCACTTCCGAGCTCTGTCTGTGGTGATCAAGAACTACCACCGTCTTACAGCTTTTAATCAAATCCGGACACTCTGTTATACTGGGCTTGTTTACGTCCACAACCACCAGAACAGTGCTGCTGTCAGCTATCTCCTGTGCCTCAGCGCTGCTGATAATAAAATCCTCCTCGTACACATTTCTGTCCCGAAACAGTTCCACCAGCGGCTTTACCGAAGTTGTTATATCGTTAATGACAATATGTGACTTTCTGTCAAGCGCCCTTGCGATACAGCTGATGCCTACCGCTGCCCCAAAAGCATCGGCATCTGCCAGGCGATGCCCCATAATAAGTACTTTGTCCTTGCTCGTGATAATTTCCTGAAGGGCATTCGCCTTCACGCGCGCCTTCACACGCGTATTTTTCTCTATCTGCTGGCTCTTTCCGCCATAGTATACGATGGAATCTGGCGACTTTACCACTGCCTGGTCACCACCGCGCCCCAGCGCCAAATCAATTGCAGTCCGTGCAAACTCGCAATTCTGAATATATGTAGGCGCGTCAACTCCCATGCCTATACTCACAGTGACAGCCATCTCGTTTCCAATATTAACTGTCTTGACATCTTCCAACAAATCAAACCGGGACTCTTTCAGATTCGCCAGCGCTTTCTTACGGATTATCACCAGATATTTATCCTTCTCCGTCTTTCGGGCAATGCCGTCCACCGAAGAAATATACTTGTTGATTTTCCTATCAATCAACGCCATCAGAAGCGATCTCCTGACATCCTCAACACTCTCAAGCGCCTCGTCATAATTGTCAATATAAATCATTCCCACAACAAGGCTCTGCTCATCATTCTCGCGGAGTGCACGCTTCAAATTTGTCTCATCGAAAAGATAGCCTGCTATCAGGAAATTCTCATTTCCTGCGCTTTCTATCACTTCGCTGTTATCTAGTACGTCCTTTATGGAAATTCTCTTTAGTTTCAGGACATATTCATGTTCTTCAAACGAAAGCTCCATCTCCGTATCCTCATCAAATTCAAGCTTGTCCTTCGTCACCGATGGAAATACAGTGCTGATTGGTTTCCGATACCCCTTCTCCTTATGAATAATCTGTTCAAAAGCAATGTTTGTCCATATAATCTTACCCGAATCATCCATCAGTACATGTGGAAGTTCCAAATCCCGCAGCAGTTTTCGCTGAACTTGCCCGTACTGCGTCGCAAAATTAATAAATTCGTTCATAATGATGGGCTTATTCCGATACAGCAATGCACTAATCACAATCAGATAGAATACCAAAAAACCTGAAACACATAGTCCAGCCTTAATATTTAAAAAATAAATGCCTACATTAACCAAAGTCAAAAAAATACCAAGTATCAGGGATGTCTGAAGATATATTTTCAAATGTCCTTTTAATTTTACTTTCTGTCTCATGTATGATACCTCCCGTAAACATGTTTCGGGACACGAAAAGTCTTATCTTTATTATTTCTTAACTAGTATAACATTAATTGATATAAAGTTCCATAGCGGATTTTGTCTCTTAAAGTCGCAAACCCTAAAAATGTGTATAAATCTCAATAAGGTTTAACATGATTTCCACAATCTTTTCCATATCCTCCACGCAGGCAAACTCATTTCTTCCATGGTGTCCCTCGGAACCAGTACATATATTCGGGCACAGCAACCCTTCAAATGACAGCCGCGCACCGTCTGTTCCGCCGCGTATCGCTGATATCCTTGGTTCCACACCTGCGCGTTTCATGGCTTCCACTGCATTATCAACAATATACATCTCCTTCTCTATCATCTCACGCATATTACAGTACGAATCTTTCATATCCACATGAAACGTACCTGCGCCGTATTTTTCATTCAGCTTCTCTGCAGTATTAACAAAAACTGCCTTTCTCTGCTCAAATTTCGCCCTGTCATGATCCCTGATAATGTATTCCGCTGATGCTTTCTCCACAGTTCCCCTGATGCTGTCCACATGGTAAAAGCCCTCATATCCCTCGGTGTTCTCTGGACACTCATCCGGTAGCGCACTGATAAACTCATATGCAAGTTTGACAGCGTTTCGCATAATATTTTTTGCATATCCTGGGTGTACGCTCTTTCCCGTAACTGTAAGCACTGCGCCTGCGGCATTAAAACATTCATAGCTCATATCGCCAAGCTCGCCGCCATCCACCGTGTACGCACAGTCCGCACCAAAACCCTTGATGTCAAAATGCGCAACACCGTTTCCGACTTCCTCGTCAGGCGTAAAGCCAATGCAGACTTTTCCATGCTTAATCTCTGGATGTTTCAGCAGATGCTCTGCCATAGTCATAATCTCAGCGACACCTGCCTTGTCATCTCCGCCGAGCAGTGTGCTTCCGTCCGTCACAACCAGACGCTTTCCCACACAATTCTTTAGCATCGGAAAGTCCGAGACGCGGGTAACAATATTTTTCTCCCGATTCAAAATAATGTCGTTTCCATCATAATTTTCAATTACCCGTGGGTTCACATTTTTACCGCTTACTGCCGGCGACGTATCTATATGGGCAATAAACCCGACCGCCGGAATTTTCTTCTGGCTTTCATCCATATTTGACGGTATCACAGCATACACATAGCAGTGCTCCGCGTCATACCGCACATCACCTGCGCCAAACTTCGTAAGCTCTTCGTATAAAAGTTTCGCCAAATCCCGCTGTTTCTCTGTAGATGGCACTTTATCCGATGACTCCTCCGATGACTGTGTATCAATTTTTACATATCGCAAAAACTTGTCCAGTACAGCTGAATATTCCATTTTAATCCCCCATTCTTGATAGAACTTGTGCAACTTATTTATAATATATATTTTAGTATACCACTTTTTCCCAAAAATAAAAAGCGTCATAATAAAAGTAGAAAAAACCGGCAGAACTTCTGATAGTCCGCCGGTCTCTCATGCTTAATATTTTTATTAATCAATTGTATAAGGCATAAGTGCAACATGACGCGCTCTCTTAATTGCCACTGTAAGCGCTCTCTGATGCTTTGCACAGTTTCCTGTAATTCTTCTGGGAAGAATCTTGCCTCTCTCGGATACATATCTCTTTAACTTTGCTGTATCCTTATAATCAATCACATTGTCCTTGCCGCAAAATACGCAAACTTTTTTTCTTCTACGGATTCCGCCTCTTCTCTTCATTGGAGAATCAGCTTTTTCAGTTCTATTAAAAGCCATGATAAAGCCTCCTATTCTTTCAATCTTTTACAAAAACAGATTATCAGTTAAACGGTAACTCCTCATCAATTCCGTCCGGAATGTTCATGAAGCCGTCGCCTGCCGCCATAGGCGCCGCCGACTGGCTGTTACCTCCTCCGAAGCCGCCTCCGTAATTATTATTTCCGTAACCGCCTTCAGAATTGTTATTTTTGCTCTCTGCAAATTCCTGGTCTTCAACAACAACATCTGTGGTATAAACTTTTACGCCGTCTTTATTGGTATAACTGCCAGTCTGAATCCTTCCGGTTACCGCAATCTTTGTTCCCTTGCGCAGATACTTTTCCGCAAACTCGCCGGACTTTCCAAATGCAACACACGAGATAAAGTCTGCTGTATTCTCATCATTGCCGCGGTTAAATCTTCTGTCTACCGCCAGCGTATATCTTGCTATCGCCATCTGGTTATCGCCCTGTGTATACCTTACCTCGGGATCTCTTGTCAAACGTCCCATTAAAATTACTTTATTCATATAAAAGTTCTCCCACTAAACACCCTGTATTTCGATACAGGTGTGCATTCTATTTCTCGTCCTGTCTAACGCACAAATATCTGACAACATTTTCCATGAGACGAATCCTTGACTCAACCTCAGCCGGAACTGTTGCTTCGCCATCAAACTGAATGAAATAATAGAAAGCTTCCTTCATCTTACGCACTTCGTAAGCAAGTCTCTTCTTGCCCCACTCGTCTACGTTTGTGATTGTACCACCATGTTTTGTAACAATATTTTTTACTTTCTCCACGGTAGCTGCTCTTTCATCGTCCTCAAGCTTTGCGCTGACAACAACGGCTAATTCATACTTGTTCATTTTGTTACCTCCTTTTGGTCTCTGGCCTCTCCTCTCTGGAAGAAGCAAGGAATTTATATATCACGAAAATTTATGATACTACATTTTCTTCAAAATTTCAAGTCATTTTGCAAAATTTATATCACTATTTTTCCTTAAATCTCTCGTACTTTTCTCCACCTGGCGCCTAGGGAGCATCACCTGATGTCCGCATCCCATGCATTTCAGTCTAAAGTCCGCACCTACCCGCAGAATCTCCCACTCCTGGCTGCCACAGGGGTGTTGCTTTTTCAACTTTACAATATCGCCAACCTCATAATCATATCCCAAAACCCGTTCCACTTCCTTTCCACAGTCCAAATACCCTCAAAACTTTATTTTCTCTTTTCCCATATACTGTATTCTAGAGCGTGTTTGAAAAGCCTAAAATTTAATCTGCGAGAATACTTCACCAATCCTTCCCGTGATAACCAGATCTGCCATCGTATCTTTCTGCGTAGGCGTTTTGTTAATCAGAACAAGCCTGTTTCCCTGGTAGTAGTCAGTCAGTCCCGCAGCAGGATAGACTGCAAGGGAGGTTCCGCCAATAATCAGCATATCTGCCTCGCTGATAACACGCACAGCTTCCTGCAGCGTATGCTGGTCAAGCCCCTCCTCATATAAAACCACATCCGGTTTGATTCGGCCTCCGCAGGAGCAGGCAGGAATACCAGTACTATTCATGATTTCCTCTACCGCATAAGACTTATGGCACTTTTCACAGTAGTTGCGAAGTACACTGCCATGAAGTTCTAAAACCTTTTTGCTTCCAGCAGCCTGATGCAGACCGTCTATATTCTGCGTCACAACTGCAGTCAGTTTTCCCATCTCTTCCAACTTTGCCAGAACTTTGTGCGCAGTGTTTGGCTTTGCATCAAGACAGAGCATTTTGTCACGGTAAAACCGGAAAAATTCCTCTGGTCTTTTCATATAAAATGTATGGCTCAGTATCGTTTCCGGAGGATAGTCATACTTCTGGTTATAGAGCCCGTCGACACTTCTGAAATCAGGGATTCCGCTCTCTGTCGACACACCCGCCCCGCCAAAGAATACAATTTTTCCGCTTTCGTCAATCATCCGCTGCAGCGCTTCAATTTCCTTGCCCATATCCATACACTCCTTTTCAGATTATTTATTAATATTTTCTAGAGCGTGTCTGAAAATCATTCCTGCCGCCTGCATAACGACGCCAAAGCGTCGTATTCACCACTTTGCGTGATATTTGCATCAAATTCAGTCAACGTAAGGCATTGCCCTTTATGCCTTTACCCCCTACGCCTCCTTCATTTGGCACAAATCTCCCACAAACTGTGACACACATCTGCCAGAAAGTATTTTTCAAACACGCTCTAGAGCGGTGGTAAAATTTTATACCATCTACCATGTCTTAAAAGAAATATTCAAGTCAACATTGTTTGGAATACCGTTTACTCTCCCTTTTTCAGTATACTGCCAGCAGCTTACCTCATATGGCATATACATATAGTCATCATAAAACGCATACCACTTGTCATAATCATTTAATTTTGTCATGTCAAGCAGCTGTGAAAAACAGACGACATTTCCGTATATCATTGGCGTATACCCAGCTGCCTTTATTGCCTCACAAAATGCAATCGTAATTTCTGTGCGTTCTTCCTTCGTAATTTCGTCAGCGCGTCCCTTGCCGCCCGAAATCCGCTCCACGTCAAACACCACTGGATATGGCACATCATAGTCAGCCAAATGATCTATCACGAAAGCTGCTTCCTCCTGTGCCTCCTCAACAGTAACTGCCTGTGTAAAGAAATATACACCTGCACTGACTCCTGCAGCATTCGCTCCCTTCATGTTTGCATCATAATATTCGTCAAGCACAAGCTTTCCAGACTCATACCCCCGCAGCCCTAACCGGATAAAAGCATACTCAATGCCCTCCTCACTGACAGCTGCCCAGTCAATATCCCCCTGATATTTTGACACATCAATTCCCTTGTGTGAGGTAACTGTTCCGTTTTCCACATACTGCATCAGCCCCTCTTCCGTTTTCTGAAAATTTTCGTCAAGCAGTGAGTGTTTCTTTACGCTTTCCAGCACTGGCGCAAACACATACTCATTCTCAAAATTGTATATTAAATTTTCCGGAAAAAAGGAACGGAGCATCTTGAGCGGACTTCCATCCTCCCCTGTAACAAGTGCCTTCATCCTGTCCTTTATAGACTGCTCCACTTCACTCTCCTTTGCCTGCATCAGTTCCGCGATATCCGCTGCATCCGCATCCCCCATGCTGTCCGCACCGGCTGCCGCAACTTCACTGGCGGATTCCATGTCCTTATCTGTCATTCCGGACTCCGAATTTCCTGTCGTATTATCTTCCACATCAACTGACAATACCGGGAGCGCCTGATCTGCCGTCAACTGTTCCCTTTCACCCTGAAGCCGGCTCACTTCTCCAGCCTCCCTGACATACAGAATTCCCATTACCCCCGCACAGGTCAGGGACAGCATGGTCAAAATAATAAGTATTATAATGATAATATGTAATGTCCTGATTCGCTTTGTCTGCATCCTTCTCCTCCAATAACCGGACTAAATATTTACCTACCCTTACAGTCTACACTAAACAGAGAAGATATGCAAGAAAAGCGTTTATTAGAATTTTTACCATTTTCCATACGAGCACACATTGTTTTTAATGACTGCACGCAGCTCCACAAAGCATCCGCATGCCCTGCACATTCCTGCCTCAAGATAACCACACTCCTTACAGACAGACAGGCGCTCTTCATAGAGCGCCTGATCTGCCTTGATATCCTCATCCAGTCTCTGGATGTAGTCATATAGATTATCCATGTAGGCTTCCTTGTCCATCTCCCGCAGGAGGCACTTGAAACAGTGCTTTTTGCTGCTTTCGCTTTCTTCCGCCAAGTCTGTCTCCTCCATGTCCTTTTGATTACTTTATTCTGAATTGTACGACACTGCACGCAGGCATCGTAAATGTGACACCTCTGTCAGTTATCTTGAAATCTTTAAATTCCTCTTCCCTGACAAGATCCGGTTTTTCAAAAGTATTGTATGCATCCATTTTATTTGTGACAATTGCTGCTGTCACATCACCCGGATGAAGTTCCATAAAGCGGATTTCCATCTCCTCACTATCTGCAACTGATAAATTGTTGAGCGTTATCGTAACAATGCCGTCCTTGTCAATGGACACAGACTCCTGAAGATTTGGTACCATATAATCCTCTTCCGCACCAATCTCCTTTATGCCTTCAATATAGCTCTCCACAAGTTCTGCATCCTGATGGTACTTGTACATATGAAATATATGATATGTCGGCGTGAGCAGCATTTTCGGTCCATCTGTCAGGATAACAGCCTGTAATACATTCACAAGCTGCGCAATATTTGCCATTTTCACGCGGTCACAATGCTTGTTGAACACATTCAGCGAAAGCCCCGCCACCAATGCATCACGCATCGTATTCTGCTGATACAAAAATCCCGGGTTGGTACCTGGCTCACAGGTAAACCATGTCCCCCATTCATCACAGATTAAGCCGATCTTCTTCTCCGGATCATACTTATCCATGATTGTCGTATGCTGTTGAATCAATGTTTCAATATAAAGTGCCTTAAACAGGGTCTTGTACCATGTCTTCTCATCAAATTCCGTGGCACTTCCCTTTTTCTCCCATCCCTCAGGATGTACATAATAATGCATCGACAATCCATCCATAAAGCCATGTGTATTTTCTGGTGCATTCTCATAACAGGTCTTTAGCACTTCCTCTGTCCAATAGGTATCATCGACATTCGGTCCGCCGCATACCTTAAAAATGTGCTCGTCCGACTTATAATTTCTCACATAAGTCTGATATCTCCTGTAAAGATTTGCATAATACCCCGGAGTCATATTGCCGCCGCATCCCCAGTTTTCATTTCCTACACCAAAATAGTCAATTTTCCACGCTTTCTCATGTCCATTCTTTTTTCTCAGCTCCGCCATCGGGGAAACACCGTCAAAAGTCATATACTCAACCCACTCTGACATTTCCTGAACGGTTCCGCTCCCGACATTTCCATTAATATAGGTCTTACACCCTATCTGCTCACATAGCTCAAAAAACTCGTGTGTCCCAAAGCTGTTATCCTCCGTCACGCCGCCCCAGTGCGTATTAATCATTTTCTTTCTATTTTCTTTTGGACCAACACCGTCTCTCCAATGATACTCGTCCGCAAAGCAGCCGCCTGGCCAGCGGAGTACTGGAAGCTTCATTTCTCTCAACGCTGCCACAACATCATTTCGCATGCCATTTGTGTTCGGTATCTCGGAATCTTCTCCGACATAAAGGCCTTCATAGATACATCTGCCAAGATGCTCAGAAAAATTACCATAAATTTCAGCATTAATGTGTCCTTTTTGATTTTTTTCATTAATATAAAGTTTTGCCATATTAACAATGCCTCCAATTTTACTTGTAATGAAATACTGGTCTGCCGTCTTCCCACTTGATTTTCATCAGCATGGTATGTCTGTTTGGATTATAAAGCGGGTCTCCCTCTATAACACTCTCCTTACGGGCATGATAAACCAGAATATCATTCCCTTCCTCATCCACCGTGAACGAATTGTGCCCAGGGCCATATATCTCTATCGAGGGGTCTGACGCGAGAACTGGGTACCGCTCTTTTTTCCATGATAAAGGGTCAAGCAAATCTGAATCACAGCTCGCCGTGAGCATGCCAATACAATATGGAACCCCTGTCTCGCTTGCTGAATAGGTGAGAAATATTTTTCCGTCCTTTTTAAGCACTGCCGGCCCTTCATTGACCCAAAAGCCGACCCGCTCCCAGTCATAGTCAGGTGTTGTCAAAAGCACCTGCACCGTTTTTAATTTGTTTGGCATTTCCATCTCTGCAATGTACAAGTTGGATATCTGCCTTCCAACGCCAACTTTCTCAGCCCACACATAAAAATACTTTCCGTCATTTTCAAAAACTGTGGCGTCCAATGAAAATGCCCTGAATGAAAACTCATCATCTTCTGCGCACTGCATCATGCCAAGTTCTTTCCATGTGCCGGTCATCGGATCCGCATCTGCACATTCCAACACATATGGACGAATTTTCCATACATCTTCCTTTTCCCCGCCAGCAAAATAGATGTACCACTTTCCCTCAAGATAATGAAGCTCCGGTGCCCATATATGTTCACTCATAATACCTGATTCATGTTTCTGCCATATGGTTACTTCCTCCGCATCTGCAATCCCTGCAAGTGTATCTGCACACCGGAGAATGATCCTGTCATATGCAGGTACCGATGCCGTAAAATAATATTTTCCATTCCACTGTCTACATATAAATGGATCTGCTCTTTGCAATATCCATGGCTCATTATATTTTAACTGTGTATCCAATCCCGCCGCCTCCTTAAGCATTTACTTTCATTCCTAAAACATTTCATGCATATTACTTTTGCGAATATTAAAACATTTTAGTTATATCTAAATTATAATGAATTTTTCTGTTTTTGCAAGTCATTTTGATGGATTCCTTTCTTTTCGTTAATTTATCTATTTTTCACGTAGAAACTTCGTGAACTTTCACAATTAAGAAACTATTACAGTGAACATTAAGTTTTGGATTGTTTGACGCAAAGTATTTTTCTGAGAGTGCTGCTTCACAAACGCAAGCGCAGTGGTGGCTGCGTCGAGACCTAGAGCGTGTTTGAAAAATGCTTCCGTTTATCAGTTTTGGACAACAGTATTCTGCTTAAAAATTGTTTTACCGTCAAACGTACATTTAATAAACTTCGCATTTGTCACGGAATAATTTGCAACGGTTCCCTTAAAAGTACAATTTTCCACCGTCAGACGATCCCCTTGTATCGTAGGGGCACTCGGATAGTTTACCCACGCTGAACCAAACGCATATGCTTCAGATTGCGAACTGCAGACGGCTTTATTATCTATGGTTGAGTTCTTTATCACAATATCCGTACAGATGTCATCCGAACTGTTTTTCTCTATTAATACGCAGGCTCTCGGAGCAGTTCCATGCAGACTTCCCGCTCCCGTAATTGTACAGCCGTCTACATAGATATTATGTGCGCTCACAATGCCGAGACAGTTTCTGCTGTTATCGGCAATCGTACAATCTATTATACTGATATTGGTGGAACCTGTTCCATTCCCGCCGATATAAATGCCGTCGCCGCGACATTCCTTTATATTCACATCGTGGATATAGACATTTTGGGCGTACTGTACCCGAATACCCATTCCGCTTTCCCCAGACTTTCCTGTCGCCCTCAGCTCTCCGATGATGGTACCTCCACTGATTTCTATATCCGAAGTATAAACAGCGATAACTTGATTTTGATGGTTGCTGCATTGCAAAGCCTGCAAAACTGCATCCTCATGCATATAGAGTTTTGTTCCGGCAGGCATGACAATGCCATATTCAGGATCGATATGATACGTTCCCTTAGGAACATATACCGTATCACATCCCGCATAGTCCCCTTTTCCCAGCGCGTCAAACGCCCGCGAAAATGCTGCCTGATCATCCTCGCCATCATCGGGCACTGCTCCAAAATCAGTTACCGAAACATAATTTTCCAGCGCTCCCTTTACAGTCACCCGACATTGAGCGGACAATTTAAGCTGCTCTGCACTTACACTTGCCGTAATAACTGCTATGCCGCTGCCCGCCAAGGTCACCAGACCTTTGTCCGTAACGGTCGCCACACTCTCATTTGAGGATTCCCATTCTATCGCACTGTACTGTATACTTGACGGTGTGACTGCCGCGGACAGCTGAACCGTTTCACCCGTTTTTCCTGTTATCAGCTCTCTATTGAGTGTCAGCGAAGGCGCTTGTGCGTCCTTGAACGTCAGGCTGCCCTTATAGGCGCTGCCCCTCACTGCTTTGATTTTCACGGTATATAGCCCCGTCTTTTTGTTCTGTTTGATTGACGTCACCGAGTAATCCTTGTCCTGTTCAAGCGTCTTGCCGTTATACGTCAGTGTGACTTTTTTCTCATCCACGCTTGTAATTGTCAAAGAAGTGGTCGCAGTCTTGCTTGCAAGATTGAGCTGACCGAACTTGATTTTCAAGATCTTTGTATCCGACGTATAATTTCCGTCTTTTCTGACAGGCGATATTGTAATCTCATATTTCGTGCCGATATTAATGCTGTCAAACGATTTAATATTACCGTAGTCAATGGTGTAGTCCTCCCCATAGGAAAGTACCGTCTTGCCATCCTTTACCACAACGGCTTCATTGATGGCGTTCTGAATGTCGGAAATCGTGCCAAACTTCGGGAGCGTTCCCTTGATGGACGCCGATATCTTGCCAAAGCTCTTTTGATTGATGGTAAATTTCAGCGGTTCGGAAATGCCGTAATAGCCCGCTCCCTTTTTCGTCAAGCCGACAACATATGCTTTCGCCGTGTTTGTTCCCGCGCTGACATTGTCAGTGTAAATGACCTTGTAATAGCTTGAAGATACCTTATTGCCGTCCTTATCCTTTACCACAACCGCAGGCTTCTGTGCCTTCCCGTTGTAGGTGTAGGTCTTTTGCGGGTTTTTCCATTCAACGCTAGCGTCTGCAATCGAAACGGCTTTTTCCGCATCCAAGCCTAAAATATTGAAGGTTGCTTTCTTGCTTGCCGTTCCTGTATAATTGCAGCTGCTGCTTTCCACAGCCTTAACGGTCAGCGTTGATACCGTAGTCGTGTCCGCCTTACCTTCCGTCCAACTCACCGTATAATCCGTTCCCTCGACCAGCTCCTTTGTTCCGTCCATGACTGTGACCTTAGGCGTTTCGCCATACTTAATATCGCCCACCGCAGAAAGCGTAACTTTGCTGATGCTCTTTGGCGTAATTATAAATTCTTTCGTAACCGTCCCCTGATACTCGCCGATACCCTTTACGGTCACGGTCGCGGTTTCTCCTCCTACCGCTATGTTATTTCTGTAAGTCACGGTATAGTCCACATTCAGCTTCAAGGTCTGCGTCTTTGACTTGCCGTTGCTGTCCTGATAGGCATATTTCACTGTCATTGTCGGGCAGATTTTTTCTCCGGTATAGACCGCGCTATAGCCGTCATCCTTTTTCCCTGGGAACAGCACGCCGCTTGCCGTGATGCTCGGTCTTTCATCACTCTCCTGCCCGTCTCCGCCTGCCGGATCACTTTCGCCCCCTGTATCAGTTCCAGAAGAAACCCCGAGCGAGGCAAGACGCTCCTCAAGGTCATTTTCGTCTTCTGTATCAGCTCCAGCTTCTGTGCCATCTTCGTCTCCCGTATTATCTCCGGCTTTCGTTCCGTCTTCGCTTTCTTCGCGATCTCCGTCACCGTTATCCACATCATTAACAACCGCATCCATCTTTGAAATCGGATATGTCGTCGTAAATTCCTCTGAAGTATAAGCTGCTCCCGCCGTATGGTCGCTGAAATTGTCTGATCCTTTCAAAAAATAGCTATAACTCGTCTTTCCAGCATCCCATGCCGCATCCAGATAATAATAGGAGTCTCCACACTTTACAATATTCCATGCATGATTTCCGCCGTTTGCCGTTCCGCTTATAATCCTTGCATCTATTCCACATTCCAAAAGCAGACGATACAGCAAGCTTGCATATCCCTGACATACCGCCGTTTTATTTATCAAAGCCGCATACGCGGTATGCCTTAACGTATAATTGACATCGTCCAAATTCTCATTATCATAATTCCTGCAAATATAATCGTAAATAATCTTAATCTTATGGTAGTCGCTGGTATCTTCATTAAATTCAAAACTATCTATAACCTTTTCTACCTCACTATCTAACTCCTTTTCCTGCCCGTATGTCGTATAATAGATTACTTTATATGTAATTGGCAAATAATATGTCGTTTCTGTAGATGCATCACCATTTTCAGTTGTAGCAGATTCTACTACAGTTATGTCATAGTCAGGAATCTCAAGACTTCCATATTGAAAGAGAATATAATCTCCTTCTGTCGGCTTTCCTGTATGCTCCAGCGCTGCGTTCCAAATTTCCTTAGCAATTCCATCATCTGGCTCCTCTGTTGTCTGATAATAAACTGTAATTTCCGCTTCCCTACTTGTCAGCGATTCCCGCAGTTTTTCTCCCGCTGCGTCAACCGTTGTCAAGTATTGGGCAGTATCTATGTCATGTCCCGCTTCCACCTCGGTCTCCGTCACGTCTTCGGTTTCCGTCTCCGTCTCATCTTCTGTTTCCGTCTCATCTTCTGTTACTGTTTCCGTTTCCACTTCTGTCTCCGTTTCCGTCACGTCTTCGCTTTCCGTCTCCGTCTCGTCCTCGGTTTCCGTCTTCGTCTC
>JAIECJ010000042.1 GCA_029068555.1 Lachnospiraceae bacterium | reverse complement strand
ATTCAGAAAAACTTTCCCTTGTAAACTGCCCATAAGGGCAAAAACAAGGGAAAATACATATCAATTCACTGTATGAGACTTGAAAAGCCTTGAAAAATAGGGAAAGTTTAATATTTTCATCTGCAAATCCCGATTTGTATAAGTGGATTTTCTGTTCCCCAAAAACATCTGATGTAGGATTGCAATTCTTTAGAAGGGGGAATTTTCGTATAAAGCTATTTCTTTTGAACGGAGTTGCCGTCAAAGGACGGTAAATTATTGAATTGTTCATATCCTGCAACTCCTTTCGCATAAATTACTTTTTTCTTTTAATCGGATGTCTAATTACTGTCTTCCACTTCTCCGGCGCAACCTTCCTTGCGTCAGACATATAAATTTCATGATGTAAACGCTTTTCATTAATATCATTCACATACCCGTTCTCTTCCAGAAACGCATCCATAATCGCCACCGACTCTGGCTCATTATCAAATGGTCCTATATGCATGATCTGAACACATAAGCCTTCGTCAATCGTCAAAAATTCTGCTTTGCTGCAGTCTAACTTTTTCTTTTTGGTCGCAGTATCTATCGCCCATTCAAAATCCTTTCTTGTTACAAAGTCAGGCAATCGAATAACAGAAATCCAGTTAAATGTGTCCTTATTCCCATAGTCCACACCTTGAACATCATCTCGCCTGCCGGCTCGGTCGGTTCGCACCACAGCATCCATCGGATGCCGCTCACCCTGCCACCAGAAACCTTCCAATGGCGGAACTACATATTCGAAAAATCCTTTTATCTTGTAATCTGTTTTGTAACTCATCTTCAAAGTATATGCAACCGCATACAATACACTTATTGCCTGTTGGTACTCGCCATCCGGAGTGTTCGGATTACCTTTCCCTCTGACAGCAATATAATTAGCCGTCGAAACATTGACTATTTCAGGTTTATTCTTAGGCATATAAAATTCTTTGTATTCTTTCTTGAAATCAAAAGCCATTCTCTACACCTCCCGAACATAATAGGAATCGTACTTTATTCCGTTATGTCCTATCACCGATTCTTCTGATAAACAAAATTCCTTATGTTCTAAAGCTCGTATACGTTCTTTTGCAATCGAAATCGCCTTGGTTGCAATCATTTCACAGGCAAACATTTCTTTTGTTTCAGGAATGACAATTCCAAGAATATCCTCTATAATATCTTGTTTTTCATAATCACTTCTTAAGTCCAGTCGGAGCAATCCGCAGTTATTGAAATAATCCCTTGCCTTTCGGTTAAACAATTCTATTGTACCAATTGCACAGTTAGCATTTTTGTCAATAATAGCCCACCGTACATAATATCTACTTTGATATTCTCTCTTCCAAAACGCAATGGTATCCTTCATTTCTTCAATTGAAGTATAGTAAAAACCATTTACGCAGTTGTCACTGTTGAAAAGCGGTACGGCATCCTTATCGGAATATACCTTAAGCAAATGCTCCGCATCCGCCTCTTCAATTTCCCTCAACAAAAACTTACCGCTTTCCATAACCGGAATCTGTTCATACACATCAATACTCATCTTCTTATCAACCTCCATATCGCAATTCGTTAAGCACTAAATAGCTTTATAAGCATTGTCTCACACAAATTACGACATCTGTGTGTCATAGTTTCTTATATAAAAAAAGAATATCTTGGGCGCTATTAATTATCCGTTCTTTTATATGCTTTGGTTCTATAATCTCGACTTCTTTTCCCTGCGATAAAACAACGCCAATCCACCATTGCTCATTCTCTACAATATGAATCTCCATAATAGAACTACCGTCATCACATGTTTCTATTAGCTGTCCGTTTAAATATTCCTTTATTCTATGTATCGAATTTCCACGACATCGCATCCGAACTCTTGTAGTTATATCTTTTCCCCGATAGGAATTATCACAATCATTTAATATAGCCTGTGCCGACTTGTGCTCCTTGGAAAATTCATCTTCTGTTATGCAAACATCTTCCATTCGAACCAGCTTATATGTCCTATAATCCTGCTTCGCCGAATTATATGCCAACATATACCAAGCATACCATTTGTAAATAACCGCTATCGGTTCTACACAATGTTGCCTTGTTTCTCCGCTATTATTTGTATATGTAAATCTAACCACTCGCTTATTCTTAACCGCAGATTGCAAGATTTGAAGTAATTTTTCATCTCCTTCTCTTAATACGGAAAAATCCAGAATCATACCTGTATTATTGTTCTTGGATATGGCTGTTATTTTCTCGTAAATATCATCAGCCACCGGATTATTAGTAACCGTTTTTAATCCATTTATGGCAGTTGCAATATAGGCATATTCATCCTTCGATGCAAGTTGGTTATTCATTTTGAAATCACTTAAAATTTCATATCCACCATTTGTACCGGTAAAAGCACAAATCGGAATGCCAGCCTGACACAAAGCATCTATATCCCTCTGAATCGTCCGTACAGATACTTCAAAATGCTTTGCTAACTCCGAGGCGGAAGACTTTCCATGATTTAGCAGATATAAAGTAAGTGCGTATAATCTGTCTGTTTTCATTACTACTTTTTCCTATATATATTTTTCAAGAAATAAGCTACAATGCCAAGAAATTTCTTAGATAGTCCTATGTAGCCAGCTTTATGTTTTCTGAAATAATTAATAACTGAAATGACAAAATATGATATCACTTGAATAGGTAAACTTATAACATAAAACAAAATCAATATAAGTCCCCCAGATACAATCGATTTCAGAAAGAGCATTAATGTATTTGTCTCGTCATTATAATTCATTAAACTCGCGTATGTATTTTCAATTATTGCAAAATCCAGAGGAAGTTCTTGCACTTTCATCCCAGTAATAGTAAAACAGAATCCCAACACTGTGATAATGAAACCTAATGGTAAAAAAGATAATTTAAGAAATTCAATATTGTTGTCCAATATTTTTTCATAATATTGTTCATTTCTTCCACATTTTCTAGCCATTCCGACAAAGTAAAACAATAGATATAAAGCCGATGCTACAATAATACCCATACCATTCTCATCCGGCAATACTAATGCCAACAACGAAATTGCCGTATACGAAAAACAATATGTAAATAACGGAGTTTCATATCGTAAATATAATTCTTTTGGTTGTATTTTTCTCCACAGTTTTACAACTATCGGAATATCCTTGATTTTCGGATAGTTTCCACTTATAAAGTGCCCCAGACTTATAAATGAATTGCCAAATATACTATCGTAAACATATCCCGCTATGTGTACTACTGAAATTAACATAACGAATAATAAACCAACAGAAAAAATCATTATTACTGTTAATAGCATCAATTTTATTAATAATTCAAATAATACATCCATACCTTTTCCTCTGTACCAAAATCATATATTAACACTTACTACAAGCTGTTCCTCAGTCTTAGTATTAACAAATTCTATCTCATCGCCTATTCTATAATACTCTTCACTTCCTGATTTCTCGGCACTAAGGTGATAGTTTGGGACACCTTCGTCGGCAGCTCTTTGTAAAGCCATTGAACTTCCATTGTTACTAATAACAACTGCCACCTTTGCATTCATTTGATTATTTTTACACCCATCCATAATCGCTTGTAAATCACTTCCGCCATGAGATGCAAATATCGCTATATTCATAATTGTTTTCTCCATTCTTTGGTTTGATAAAGCCAATACACATACACTATATATCATAGCATATTTTCCACCTTATTTCCTCTGTTTTTTCTCTTACTATTACAGTTATTTTTGCCATAAAAAAGAAGAGAATTACCCATTTTCTACCCTAAAAATTCTTCTGTTAGAAAATATCAACTATATTTACTCAAATTCAATATCCTCATTGACTTTTTTATTAATGTCAACTCTTGTCTGAATATCAATTCGATTAACTAACCAACCATTCAGAGTACAATTCTTAATAAATTCATCAATTCTATTGATGCCATTAATTTCTTTTAATGTAACTACAACACCAAAGCGAATCCCCATTCCATCTTTAGGGTCTAAGCGGTTATTTGTTTTTATTTCCATTCCCCAATTTTTATTGTCGTAAGATTTCTTCGGCATCATTTTGTTTTTTGGTCTTTCTGCAATATATTTTACATTATCCCATTTTCTAAATCTTTCTCTTGCTTCGCCCTCCAAAAGAAAATATTTTTCATTATCTAATATTACATCTTGATTCTGTTTATCCCCTTTAATATCCTCTATCTTTCCTTTATTATTGATTCTACCGAAATGTAAATTAAGTTCTGTATTTGTATAATCAACACCTTGTGTTCTATCACACATAGGAAAATAGCACATCGTTGCCCTTGCAATATAAGGGTATTTGTCATCTTTAATTGGAACTGGAAAATAATAATTATATGTATTCCATTTTTCACTCACATCATATACCAGAAATTTAATTTCATCTTCTTTTGTATGAACAATATCATCTATTTTAATAGGTACTATACCATGTCCATATAAGGCAACCTCTTCTGGTGTCGGCTTTTCATTCCAGTCTCTTGCAGCATCAATAATCATTGCTTTTGCAACTTCTCTATTCAATCCCAAAATATCAATTAAGTAAGACAATTTTCGAGCAATCCAAGGAGCTGCAAATGAAGTACCAGCAACATTTGCTTCTCCTAATGGTTCACAAACCTTAATATATTTTTCTTCACTCCCACCATAATAACTAACATCTGGTTTTGCAAAAAAGGATAATGCTAATCCTCTTCTTGCATACTTAGTTGACAAACCATTTTGAGTCACTGCATTAACTACCATACTGTTTATTGAATCAGCAGGCGAACCTATTTTCTCAATATCAGTGCTAGGCTTATTTGTCCCAGCAACAACAAAAATAACATCATTTTCATATTGGATTTTATCTAATATAGCAGCCTCTGCAGAAATAAAATTGTCATTAACTTCTTGATTACTTCCGAGCGAAATATTCCAAACCTTTATATCTTTATTATTTGCAATAATCTCTTTTATTTGTTTTGTAATAGTAAAAGAAGAAAATTTTGAACCTATCGCAACACCAAAATGGCGTACCCTAAATCTGCCACACCCGTCATCAAGCCAAGGATTTAATCTTGCACCATCTACAATAATAGAATCCACCGCTGTACCATGACGATAGTCATCTGGATTTTTAGGAAGATTATCGTCAATCATATCATGATACTCTACCCATTCGCCAAAATAAACACGTTTATCAAATAACGTATCAATCACACCAATAGTTGGCTCAATAGTTGGAGAAGGCATATATAGAGTCCCTTGCTGATATTCCTGAATGAAGTCTTCTGGAGACAATTCTGATAAATCCTCGGTTGCCATAGAAACAAGATATGGAGCTTTCTCAAATAAAATCTGTAATTGACTTTCATCTAAAAATACTGTTTGATTATCTAATATTCTACTTTTTAAAATGTCGATTCCAATATTTTTGAATAACATTTTTGTATCTGTATGCGTATTATACAACGTTATGATACTTTGTTTTAATTGGCGTGTCGCCATTTCTACTTCAAAATCTTCAATATATGAAACATCTGCGACTATCTGTTTAAACGTAGATTTTGCTATTGAAAATTGAGAAAATGGTATTTTATCCATTGTTTTTTTATCGTCAAAAGTAACTTTATCTATTCCATTTTGAAACTTCTCTTTGATTATATCACTTGTTTTTAAAAGTAGTTCTATACTTTCATCCAAATCTTCCATATCAAGAAAGTACGTAATAATATGTTTCGTTTTTTCTTTGTTAAATTTAGCGCCTACAATAGCATAATTAGAATCTTTTCCTTTAAACAATCCTGCAATTCGATTACTCTTTGCAACTATTTTATTATAATGAACACTAATCAATATCCCCTCAAAAGGTTTTCTTTCTTGTTTCCAAAATTCTTTGATTTGACCTATTCTTTCTACCAATCTAAGCAACTGTTCTCTTGTTACTATTTTTTTGCTGTTCATAGATGCTCCGCCGCCGCCACCAGTTTTTGAGGCTTGAACAGATCGCTTTCCTTTTAATTCCAGTACATTATTCATTAATTTCTTCCCCCTTACTCAATTTTCTGGATACAGTGCTTTTAGATTCTCCCTTGAGCTTTTCTATTTCTCTGACCGTAAATCCTTGTGCATGAAGTTGTTCTATATCTATTTCTTCTAAATTACCTATCAAATAATTATAAAGCCTTCTCAAATAATCATATTCTATATTTGCATCGCTGAATGCTAAAGAGGTTTTTATAATATTCTTCAATTCCCCTGGATAGGGCAAATCAGACGATGCCTTCAATATTTTCTTAAATAATCTGGTATCTTTAGGAATACCTTTAAAATTTTTAATAAAAGATATAAAATAGTACTCTGCGACTTCCAATAAATCTTCTTTGCTATATCTATTAAAATTAATCACTGCATCAAAACGTCTAATTAGAGCTTTATCAAAATTGGAATACAAATTTGTTGTCGCAATAATTACTATTTCCTTGTTCAAATCAGTTAATCTATCAAGTTCTCTCAATATAGTTGAAGTAACCCGCCCCATTTCTCGCACATCATTCCTATTAACTCTATCTAAGGCAATCACATCTATTTCATCGAATAAAACAACAATTTTATTTGAATATGGAATCATATTTATCTCAGTAAAAACACTGGCAATATTTTTATTAGTTTGACCTAGTTTACTATCAATTAAATGCTCAAAGTCAACACAATATAATGTTCTACCAAGCAGCTTTGCTATATGTTTCGCAGCTTCTGTTTTTCCACTACCTGGCAGTCCTTCAAGCAAAAATTTATTTATCCCTATATTATGATTAACTGCATTAATAATACCTTTTATATCATTAGATATTACTACCGGCAAATTCAATGGTTGCAGTTCTCTAATATCTATCTGTTTTAAAAATTCACTTTCAAAATCACTAGCCTGTGGAACATACAAGTTGGATTCTGCTATTAACCCCATTATATATTCAGCCAGCTGATAATCACCAATAGTATCAAAATATTTCGCTATGCTTACTGCCTCATTTCTAAATGCATTCTCATTTTTTTCAACATGATATTTTATCAAGTTTAATATATTTTGTTTTTTCACAAGAGCGCACCTCCAATTACCTTTTTTATATTATATCATATATCGGGACAAAATAATACTGTTTTGGGACAAAAAATAAAATTTTTACTAACTGAACTAAAAAAGCCGCCTGCACAACATCAGACGACTATATTAGTTAAATTATCTCAAAATGCTCCAAGGCATCCTTTATCGCTTCCACTTTCTCCGCCGTCGGATGCTTCCTCGGCTTTTTCAATTCTTCTTCCGCATTCGAGGCATCATACATCGGCAATCCTAACTCCCTCTTTACCTCTGCGATATATGCGGTATGTACTTTGAAGCCATACTTCGCTTCTATGTACTCCTTAATCATTTTGTATGTAACCCGCTCTTTCGGCTTGTACGCTTCGGCTCTCTTGGCGATATTATCAAGCGGCACTTTTCCCTCACCCTCGCCAAACTCCACTTTTACATTGATTACGCTGTCGGTTTTTTTGTAGGAAAGCATTACAACGGTCTCCACATGTTTATCATCTTCCAAACTCAAATCCATATCTTCCTCAATAATTGGAAGCTTGAATTTAATAGACTTCAGCCACTGTCCATTGGGCTTTCTGTCCTCATAAATCTGTATCTCAGAAATTAACGCCTCCATAAACTGCCGCCGTTCTATCTCATTCATCACAGCATACAGCTTTTCAAAATAAATCAATACCTTATAAATATTATCTCCCGTCAGTTTCTCAGCTTCAACCGCCTGCTTCTTTGCCCTTGTTTCAATAAGCTTCGCTTCCACATCCTCTATTTTATCATACATTCGATAGAGCCTGTCATCAAGGTCTGCCTTCCGTTTCATATAATGTCTGTCATCCGGATCAAGGGAATCAATTTCCTCCGCCAGTTTTAGCTTGACTGCATAATATTGCCGCAACTGCTTTTCAAAATCTGCAAGTTCTCCGTCTATTGTGACAGTATCCACTTTGCAGTTGATCTTTTCCTGCATCATTGCCGCAAACTTAGGATTGCCAACTAACTTTACAATGACTTCCGCCACCGCATCGTCCAATAGTTCCTCCCGTATCTGCTTCTTATAATCGCACTTATGCCCGCGTGTCATGGTACGATGCTTACAGCCGTAGTAATAAAAATCCTTATATTTTGTCCCATCCTTTTTTCGCTTAATGCTCTTATTTCCATACATGCCCGCTCCGCAGACCGGACATTTGACAATTCCCGAAAGAAGATGCGTTTTCATGTCTTTACCTCTATTTACATGTTCGTATTTTTTCGCCTGTGCAAGCAGCTTTACCTGTGCCGCCTGCCAAACATCTTCCTCAATAATCGCATCATGCTGTCCATCCACCAGAATATAGTTATCCTGCTCCACAAGATGATACTCGTTTCGTGTTCCATGAACTTTTTCTGTCTTTCTGCGTCCATAGGCAATCTTACCGCAGTATACCGGATTTTTCAGGATAAGACGAACCAAGTGCGCATCAAAAAGAGGATTTTTCCCGTTCTGTCGCTGTATTTTACGAATACCGTGGTTTTCAAGATATTTTGCCACACCGTTAGCACCAATATCCGTATGCACATACTGTTCAAAGATTATGCGGATAGCTTTTGCTTCTTCTTCGTTAATCTGTAATTTCCCATCTATCAGTTGATAACCATATGGCGCAAATCCGCCGTTCCATTTTCCCTCACGGGCTTTCTGAATACGCCCCTCCATTGTCTGTACACGAATATTCTCCCGTTCAATCTCGGCAACCGCCGACAGGACAGAAATCATCAATTTGCCTGCATCCTTTGAAGAATCAATGCCATCTTCCACGCAGATCAGATTTACCCCAAAGTCCTGCATAACCTGCAATGCAGAAAGTACGTCTGCCGCATTTCTGCCAAATCTGGATAACTTAAAAACAAGAACAAAGGAAATGCCGTCTTTCCCTGACTTGATATCCTCCATCATGCGGTTAAATTCTATTCGCCCCTCAATGGACTTTCCAGATTTTCCTGCATCCTCATATGTACGGACAATTTCATAATCATTATAGTCGGCATACGCTTTCATTCTGGCTTTCTGCGCATCCAAGGAGTAACCGTCTGTCTGCATGGCTGTAGATACTCTTGTATATGTGTAAACCTTTATTTTCTCGCTGTGCATATCATCTCTCCATTTGTGCAACGCCCGTTGCACTTTTACATTTTGATAATCATATTCTTTTCGTAATCTGTAAATTCTCATTCTTTATCTGACTTTTTACCCAATATTTTTATTGAGTTTAAATAGTCTTGTTCCACATCACTTAAAGTACGCTCTTTATATTTCTTATATTCCCCAGTTGCTTTTTCCACCGCCTGCTTATGCGTCACACTCCCGTTTCCTGACAATAACTGTTCGCCGCTCATTGTTAAAATCCGGTCTAAGTGCTTCGTCCAATCTTTCATGGTCATAATCTGTTCCCGTTCTGCCTGACGTTCTGCAAAATCCAAATATCCCGATACAAGCTGCCCCATTGCGCGAAGTTCTTTTTCATTCAGATAATTTTTAGCAATGACAGCCTCCCGCAAAGTTGGCTGGTTTCCTGCAAATGTGGTAAGCCCCATAAATTCCTTTTCCGCATCCGCTCTTGTATAAATAACCTCCGCCGCCGTCTGCCCATGAATGGCATAATGAATTTTGTTCTGAACCTTCTGAAAAAACTGAATGGATATTTCCGCTATTGGATCATAGTCAATGCTTGTGGCATAAATTTCCAAAATCTGTCTGTAAAATACCTTTTCAGATGCACGAATGTCTCTGATCCGTTCAAGCAGTTCCTTAAAATATCCACCGCCGCCTAAGTTTTTCAGACGTTCATCATCCAGTGCAAAACCTTTACGCATATACTCTTTCAAAACTCCGGTTGCCCATATCCTGAACTGTGTGCCGCGTTTTGATTTTACACGATAGCCGACAGAGATGATTACATCGAGATTATAATAACAAATGCTGCGTTCTACCTGCCGGTTTCCTTCATTTTGAACTGTTGCAAAATATGCAACAGTTGCTTCCTGCACAAGTTCTTCTTCTGAATAAATATTTTTAATATGCCTTGAAATTGTTGATTTATCTCTCTGAAATAGTTCTGCCATTTGGTCAATAGACAGCCACACAGTATCCCCATCAAAAGTTGTTTCGATCTTAGACAAACCATCCTCTGTTGTATAGATTATAATATTTGATTTTCCCATTTCATCTCTGTAATCCATAGTCACCTCATCTCCTTGTACTTTCACTCAAATATAAGCAAGTATGTTTTTCCAAGTTTGGTTTGGACACGCTCATCATGTTTATTATACATTAAACACTTGCTATTAGCAAGAAACATCTTGCCAGTCTTTTGTTGCCTTATTTTTTTCTTCCACATGATTATCTACTGTTATATCAGGTAAATTTTCTATATCCAAATCTGACGCATATTTTTCAATCAAATTTGCAAGCATATCTGCCAATCCGCTCCATTCATCAGTCATAAATATCCCTCCCATATGAACGCAAAAAAAGACAGCTATAAACTGTTACGTTCATAACTGCCCTTACGCTGTTTTCATTCTAAAAATTACAAATTTCCCGTCAATTTTTCCTTTACTTTAATCCATAAACCTACATACAAGTGACAGGTCATTACGCTGCCCACATCGGAATCACACTGTCATTATATGACTGAATTTCAATCAAAAATTCAGAAGTATCATTATCACAGATATGCTTCATCGCCCCGCACAACTGCTGTGCATTTTGTCAGGTTTTTATCGCTCAATGCCTTCGCTTCAGAGGTTTGTTTTCCATTTCTTCACATTTGCCTGAAAATGGATTAAAGCGATCATATCATGGCGCACCTACATTGTGGCTACACATATCCTCACGTCCTGTATGTATATTGCAATATTCAGTTTTCAAACAGGCTTTTATTTCATATGCCTTAAATATTATTCTATATGGTAAATATGCAAAATTCCTTCCTATTTACAAAACTTTTTCAAAATTTTTCTGTTAAAATGGGCGGCAACGCCCATATCAGTTTAGGACAGACTAACCATACAACTTAAAATCCATTTGTTCATCTCACCGAAACAGCAAGCACTCCCTGTGTCATGACACAGAGCATAATAGCAAGCACTGCCTGCGTATATACGCAGAATAAAATAGCAAGCACTGCCTATGGACGTCCACAGACAGTTTTTTATAAAATTCCCATGAGGAAATTCTATAAAAATTGCTAACAGAGGAAAAATCCCCTGACCCCTTAATTATAATAAAATTGCAAAAGCGGCAATAAAAAAGATGTATCAAACAAAAAATCCATGCTTAATTCAGCAAACGTTTTCATTCAATACATCCCCCATCCTGTCATTAATAAAAATTTTTCTCACATACAATTCCTATTGCAAAATCTGTTAATAAATATCATTTTTTCTAATCTCATATGTCACTGTCGCAGGAGCCTTCTCATAATCCGCCGGATTCACTTTTAATCCTGCTGCCTGCATGACTTCCATTACCAAATTCTTCTCCTCCACTACCTTACCGCCCAACTTCTCGGCTATTCTACAGCTTGCTTTATTTGAACGAAAAGCATTCCAAACAATACACTCTACTGATTCATTTTCAAATACATTTACAAACAGTATCTTGGATGCTTCAAAGGCATAACCCTTCCCTTGATATTCCCCAAGTATTGCGATAGCTACTTCCGGCATCTCCAAATTACTATAGTCTAACTCAATATAACCGACTCCCTGTAATGACACTTTTTCAACTATCAAATACCTCGCTTTGCTCTCCTGTTTTCCGTCAGCATAATCTTTAATGTGCCTACTTGGTTGTTCCCAAAAATCAGGCATCATCTCATAGACTTTTGAAAAATCAGAAGCACTTTTATATGTAGACAAATAGCATTCCACATTTGATTGATTCAGCAGACTTACAATGATTTTTTCTCCATATAATGCAAGGTCATTATCTGCAATAAAGTCATTTCTTTTGTCACTCAAAAGCCTTCTCCTCATTCTATAAACTCATTGGTCTTCATTCAATACGAATAGAAAATGCAACCATACTTAGCCCACATCTGTATCTATCTTTTTCAAATTCATCGTTAAAAATCGACAATCGCTTTGAGAATCCCGAAAACCCATATGGCGATATATCAGATATGCATCTTTATAACAGGCAGTACGGATAGAAACTTCTGTAATCCCCCTTCTGTGCGCCTCATTACAGACATACTCAATCAATGCCCTGCCCACGCCTTTATTTTGATAGTCGGGCAAAACAGCCAAAAACTCAATGTATAATGAGCGACCACAAAACATGTCAGGTGTTTCATACACCAATACAGCAGCGCAAATCGTATCATCTTCTTCCACTATAAATGCGTTATTCCTATTAACAAAAAAGGATAAATACTCATTAAAGCCTGTATAATATTTCGCAACTATACCTTCTCTATGCTCAAATGCCTTTTCGTAAAGCCGCACAATTTTATCGTAATCATCTTTTACCGCCAATCTTATCGAGTATTTCATAATTTACTGCCTTTCTGCCCACATCATTCTATAAATCTGTTGGATTCCAGTCAATACGAAACTCCAACACATGCCCAATCAAATCAATCGGTGCAACATGAAACTCCTTTGCCAATTTTCTTAGTTTATCATCAATAAATTTTTGTTTTCTTCCTGAAACTTGCGTAAATCTTCTCCATGAATAAACATTTCACTGATCCCGTTAGGTATCGCTCCAAGTTTTTTCATAAGATTCTGTGAAGCATAATTATCAGAGTCAACCCTGCTTCTATATGTAGTTTTTCCTGCCAATTCCGTTAAAGCATTTAACATTACTACAAGCGCATGATATCCATATCCCCGATGCCCATATTTCTTTAAAAGTTCTATTACTAATTCCCAATTCTCGGCACTCAAATTTTTTATTCCACAATAACCCACATATTCTCCCGTTACCTTGTCAAAAATAGAAAAGTTCGCGGCTGTATCAGATAAAAATGATTCCCATAAATCCTTTTTAAAAGCATCTTCCTTAAAAGCACTTTTCATAATAGCGCATTCGTAGGATACTTTCATATAATCTTCATAATCCTCATCTGATTTAGTCCTTAATATAACCATATCATATTCAGCGAGAAGCTGGCCTCGCCTTGGCAATGTACTTTTATCAAAATTCAGATTTTCAGTTTTCTCTTTTGGCTCATCAAATTGTACCCTTATTTTTTCAACCTCCAATGACAACATATTCATCACAGCATCTGATTCCAAAATTAATCCATCTTCTTTTAAAGAAATCGCTTTTTCTAATTGCTCTAAGATACTATCGCACATTTCATGTGTTTTTAACTGACTGATTGTACATCTCCTAGATGTCAAATCCTTTTCTTCCGGCATATTATGCTCCTATCATTATTAAAAGTATTCACTAATATTCATCTTATATTAAACTATTCCCAATTTCTTTAATTCATCTAACAGATTTTTATATCTCTCTTTATTGTTATCAAAAATAATATCGTTAATTATTGATAGTATCATTGCCTGTCCGCCCAATACCTGTTCCGAATCATATTCATCCGGCAATACCTCCCCTGATATTGGAATTTCTATTTCATTTATCCACCATTTGTCAATTTTTTGATATAATTCTAATAACTTTACATACAGCTTTGCATCTGTTTCATTAAAACCATTATTTAGATTTTTCAAAAGTTCATGCGTAATATCATTTCTTCTTTCCCGCAGTTCTTGATATAAATTATAATCTTCTTCTGTAATAGCATCTGTATTCATAAACCAGCGCAACGAAGCATTCTCTATATTTTTCTCTAGTGACCGCACTTCCTTTTTATATTCTTCTGTTTCCTCACAGCATAGTTCTCCATCCTTGATTAAAACATCACTGTAAAAAGTTCTAGGCTGTGTAATAATATAATCTTTTAAACATTCAAAATTAAGCACAAATAAAGCCGCAAAATTTATATTAAATTTCAAAACGTCCTCATTCAATATATTGTTCCAATTATCCAATCGTAAATATCCTCCTAAAGCACATTGTCCAACGCCACCCAATGCTCATCTGACATACTTTCTGCGAATTCTGTATTATTGATATAAAGACGGCTATCCTTATCACGAACAAATCCCCATTGAATACCTTTGGCTTTTGCATAATCTTTGAACGCATTGAACTTGTTTTCTATCTGACGGTCAATATTCTTATCTTTTCCCTTGAATTCACCGCCTTTGGTTTCAATAACCCAAACCGTTCCATCCTTCATTTTTACAATATAATCCGCATAAAATAATTTTTGTTTTTCAATTCCATTTGCATATACAATAGAAAAATACTGTTGTCCGGTATCGCCATTTTTATATACCCAGTCAATATCATCTCTGCCCTCGCAATACTGCTCAAACAGCATTTCACAAGTACTTCTCACAAGACTTGTGGCATAACCGGAGGTATATTCCTGATATGCATTGTTCAGATATTCTACTTCATCTTTGACTCCGGAATCATATTTAAAAAAATCCTGTTCCGGTATATAAAACATTGATGTCTTCGGGTAAAAATTAAAAGCGTTCTGCTTTGACATTTCAGCAGTAACTTCACGAAATTCCTCTTTTAACAAATGCTCATTATTGACTACAAATGCATAAAATTCTGCTGTATTAAGATTTAACAACTTCTTGCTTACGTTGCCACCCTTACGGAAAAGGCGTTCAAGCATCGTTTTTACTTTACCTGTTGACATGCCAATCGTTGTTTTTATAGCATCTACACTATGTAACAAATAAATACCATGCTCATGGGTATCTACTCTTTTGCGTGTTGTATAGTAATTTGTGCTTTCCGCCACACGATCCGTATAAACATACTGACCATATAATGCCCGTCCTAAAATTTCTTCCCCAAAGCGGTAACTTCTCTCCATAAATAACAATTTATTCTGTTTTTTATCTGCTCCCAATTTATATTTTCTGACAAGCGAATCATAAATCTTATTTGATACTTCACGCTCACCCAAACCATCAAAATCAAGGTCACGAATCTGTTTCTCCATAGTGAAGGTCTTGCATTTATCTTTCAGAAATAATCTGCGGGTTTCATAAGCCTTATCTATATTCGCAAGCAGTCCCGCCTTATATTTCTCATCAAACGTATAGACATAACAAAAATCTAACAAGTCATCTTCGTAATGAACGGCTTCCGGCATTCTACGGATACGTCCGATTGTCTGAATTTCAAAGCTTTCACTCATATTTTCTCGTAACTTGACAAGAATTTTGGCACGAGGGCAATCCCATCCCGTACTAATTGCCTGCTTCATAAGTAAAAAAACAGGAATACCATCATTCTGTGTCAGATTATCCGGCAAATCCTTCTTATCCTCACTCATCCATTTACTGACCATACCATTATCATATGTATAACCCATAGATTGCAACTTCTGCTCTACTGCGGCAACCGTTTCCGGCTGTCCGTTTGGAAATTGAATCAAAACTAATGGACGTATGGTTTTCCCGACTTCAATATAACGGGCTGCTATTGCTTTTCTTTTGGCATCCGCAAGATCGAGAAGATAATCATAATCATTTGTAACTTCGACACCATCCGAAATTCCCTCATTAACATAAAGTGCCTTGGTAATCAAACCTGCGTTTATAACATCTAACTCATCAACCTCTATAAACTCATATCGCTTATTTTCTATGGCTGTCGCACTGACACGGATAATATTCTTAGCTGCAAAAGCATCAATTATATTTTTTGCTTTTGCTGTGTTGTTGGAATGTTCCTCATCAATAATTACGATAAACGTGGTTCCACTCCTATGGGCATCCGCGATGCGGTCATATAAATTTTTGCGTTCACTGTCACGTATTGCCGTATTTCCTCTCTTTGTTACCAGTTCCCAATTAATAAACGTAGTGCTTTCCGCTGCAAAGCCGTTCAAAAGTGCATCAAAAAGATTCTGCGTATTACGATGCGGTGCAAACTTCTGCATTTTACTGCGGCTCTGTTCCTCTAAATCCCCTTTACCGGGACACAGCCAAATAAAAGCAGTATTGCTTTCAACATTGCAAAGATACTCCTCTATATAATCAATAAGAATAATCGTCTTTCCTGCTCCAGTTGGAGCCTTGACTGTAATGGTCTGTTTACTGTTTTTATCCACGGTCAGGTCAACAAGTTTTATTACCGTCTGTTCCTGAAAATCGAATAAATTTATTGTAAGTCCCGGATTTACCATGCTTCCCCAATCTCCCTTAACTCAAATTTAAAATAATAGTCTGGAATAATATGCACCGGCACGCTTCCAAACAACGTATTTTGTGATGTGGTCAACAAAACCTCCTTTGAAATGTATAGTGCTTTAATATCCGGGTATTCATTCCAGTTTTGCTCAAGTTCATCTGCCTCATCATCACTCAAGACAATAAGATACTCTTTATTATCAATTTTTATGCCGTGTTCCAGCTGAACCATTTCTGTTATATGTTCCAGTAATTCAGCACTGACATCATCAGAATCTTTTGAAACAAAATCTGTTCGGTAATATTTCAGATTGGCAGGAATACCATCAGAATAAACGCTACCATCCATTCGTTTTCCTATAATAACAGTTTTTATACGAGGATAGGTTATATCTTCGCATATCCTGTTTTCATTATTCGTGCATAATATAAATTTTCGATTTCCTTCATCAGCTTGATTCAACTCCAGAACAGCCTGCGCTGTTGTTCCGGAGCCGGCAAAAAAGTCAAGTATCAATGCTGTTGGGTTTCTAACTGTTGCAATCTCAATCAAATATTTTATTAGTCCAACAGGTTTAGGAAAACTGAACTTTTTACTTCCAAAAAGAGCAGTAATTTCTTTCGTTCCATCCTGAGTCATACCCACAATTTCAGACGGCAAATATGTACTTGCCGCCACCAATCCAAAATCCGCTCCAGCTTTTTTCATATCATCATCTTTCCAATAACGCAAAACTGGCTTTGAAATATTTAAGAAGTCATAGTCTCCAGGGAAGATAATTCGATTTTCTTTGTAGTAAAATTCAAAGGTTTCATGTGTTATTGCCCAACTTCTAAGCGGATTAACTGGATATTCATCTCCTGTTTTAGGATTTACAATCGTAAAATTTGAGTTAGGGCGTTCTTCAATTGTTGTTTGTTTCGTCAAATCGTGGTATCTCCACGCTCTACCCGGAAAATCATCCGTTTCAAAATATTTTCTCTCTTTTCCCTTAACTGCCGCCATAAATGCACTATTTGCATAGCATAATATACTTTCGCAGTCTTGCGAGATTCCAAACGGCACGTCCGACTTTGCCGTTCTTTTTCGCCATGGAATATGGGCAACAAATTTATCTTCTCCAAAAATCTCATCACACAGCATCTTTAACGCCGCCTGCTCATTATCATCAATGGATATGAAAATACATCCACTATCAGACAACAATTTTGCCGCTATATCCAACCGTTCCGCCATAAATGAAATCCACTTGCTATGACGATAACCATCTGTTCCATCCACAAATACATCATCATAAACAAAATCCTTGTTTTTTGTATTATACGGCGGGTCTATGTAAATCACATCAATTTTCCCACGGTGTGTTTTTTCTAATAAGCGCAAACTGTGGAGATTATCGCCCTCCAACAGAAAATTATAATTACCACCTGCATCTGCACAGATTTCTCTATCCGTTACTTCCGTAAATACCGGAATATTGTCTTGCATCTGCACATCAACCAATTCCTCGTGTTTCTCCCATATTAAACCGTACTTCTTGGAGCAAAGTTCATTTTCAATTTCGCCAAGTGCAATCAGCACCTCATCATCGTCCTTATGTTCTTCTCGTATCATATCTAAAAAGGCAAGCATACGCTCACGCTTCATTTGCGATAAATTAGCCATTATATAAAGTCTCCTTTGCCTTTTCTATACATTCCACAAAAATGTATATTTACTCTTATTAATAGTACCTTGCCTAATAAAAGTTTTCCAATCATAATATTTGTCTACATCAACTGCAACAGCTTCTAATTCATAAGCATCTGTTCCACATCTCATATCCATTACGGGTATATTTTTTCGCTTAGCAAAATCATAAAAATATTCTCTATTATCCGATGGCATATTTACCCCTAAATATATCTCCTTTATAGGGAAAAATTCTATCATATTATCAAACATTTTACATACATCGTCCGGCACAATTAAACGCCATTCTTTTTCATAACTCCATGAACGTGACTTATTCAAAAAAGATAAAAGGATACTCTTTTCAAATTGAATTCTTTGGTTATCGGTCATTCGATTTCCGTTATAATATTTCCAAAATAGGGAACTGGATATAAAAATCGGCTTTTTTGAATACTTACAAGGCATCATTCCACCTCGCACCAAGGAATCAATCTTTGCATTTGATAATTTACTCTCCAGATCATATTCAACACAAAAACCGGTATGTGATGCAGCATAATGCCCCCACATTTCTGTTGAACGGCAAAATTCATCATCACTCAGACTTGAAAAAGAACTTACCCGAATCTTATTATTTCTAATAGATGTAATTGTATTTTGATACTCTTTATGCGCATTGTAACGAATATCATCTAATTTGAATCCTCTATCATCAAGTAGCAAAATACTTCTTATGATACTTTCAAAAGTTTTTAAATAATGACTTGGAATAAATTCACCCGGCGGATCAGGATATGATGATTTTATTCTTTCAAATTCGTCCTCCGTTATAATTCCTTGCTGTATATAATCATTTTTTTCTATGTATTCTATGAAAAAAGTCTTAGCAAAAGTTTCTTGATCCGAACATATGAAACAATCATATGGATCATTAAAATTTTCAGGTGTATTCAAATAGACTTTATTTGATTCTAAGCACTTCAATGAGTTTGGGGTAAATGGATAAAATTTAAAAACTGATTTAGGCATATGCTCTGCTTTCTCATCACACAATTCCCACATCGCCTCATGAATGCTCTTTTTTCTGGAAATTGCACTTTTGTCTGCCTGTTGTAACCAATGTTTTGTCCAATTGCCAGAATAGTTTTTGCTTCTATAATCATCTTTACTAAAATTACTGTTATTTCCTTCTATCATAAGTTTCTTGACACATATCCTTTCAGCATTAATGTCATCAGTGCTGTTTATACATTTACTCCATCATTGTACCACATTATTCCGTTATTCAACAGCATATTAAAACAAAAGCCACATTAATAAATTTTGAAACAGAAATCAATTTATAATCTCTTCATAATTCGCATCAAACTCAATCATATTTTCTTATCGGAATATTTGAATGGACAATTTTCACATTTTCTAATCCCTTCATCCATAATAAGTTTCTTATACCAAGTTCAAACATTGAATCCGTTTCTTTTTCATATGGGTTGATGGTTATACTTTTTATACTTTCAGGCTTAAATTTATAATCCACATATGGAATTAAGATATTTCCTTTCTTAAAAACACCCTTGGCTTTTATTTCATCAACTAAAGTCTCTGCCATTAATAAATCCTCTGGAATTTTTAACACAGTTCTATATTCTTCTTCACTTCTAAACGACTCATTCTTAAAAAAGCATCGCATATTATTTATTGCCTCTTTGAATGCATATAAAATTGAACCTTTATATTTGTCTAAATCATTTCCTGCTTCTTCAAAAATCTTTGCTAATCTGTTCAGCAACTCTGCAACACACTTTTTCTTATCGTCTCTCGAATACAAAATCAATCCGCGATAAATCATAATATCATTGCTTAATTTTTCCCCAATATTGACTTCTGTTTTTTCGCATTCTTTAAACATATTCCAAGCAAAATCAAAAACCACATTAAGACCAGCAGTTGTAGTACCGTAATAATTCCACATGCTAAGCGAATCACTGTTTGTAGAAAATGAACACGTATATGTATGATAGGATGTTTGTTTAAAGTCATGTTCCCTTCGTGAAAAACCAATATAAGACTGTTTATACTCTTCTAATTCACAAATCACATCACTATTTAAAAGAAACTCTCTAAAACTTGAAGTATAGTGTTCTTCATTCAGTACTTCTTTTATAAGTGGTATAATCTCTATAAACTCCGTTGAATCATTTAAAAAGCGAACATCCGTAAAACGTAAAGCTTTATCTTTGAGAATTGCATTTAACGTATCAACTGTACAATAATGGCATATTCCAGACACTTTATTTGCAAATCCATCTACTTTATATAAATCAATTACCTCTTTACCTTTATATGGGGTATTTAAAAAGTGACTTCGGGCAATAGCCATACATTTTGATATAATACATCTATCCGTCATAATAATTCTCCTCATTGTTAATCAAATCATTTGAAAATATTCCAATGCCTCCCTTATAGCCGTTTCTTTCTCTGGCGGTCATTTTGGCTGTCTGGAATTTTCTGATTTTGGTAGATTATAATTCTCCCTCTCAATAATACCACACTTTTGCTTTATCTGCGCAATATAGAGATTACTTACCTTCAATCCCGTATGCTCCAACACATACTCCTTAATCTCCTCATAAGTTGCCTTACTCTCCGCCGCCGTCAAATCCATCTCATCAAGGTTTACCTCCACCTCAATATGATGCTCGACATTTAGTTTGGACAATAAGCACACCGTCTCCACATGCATCGTCTGCGGAAATAAATCCACCGCCCTTACACGCCGCAGTTCATATCCATTTGCACAAAGGTACTTTAAATCTCTCGCAAGGGTGGCACTGTCGCAGCTTATATACACAATGCGCTTTGGCATCATCTTTACTATGGTGTCAAGGCATGCTTTGTCGCATCCTTTGCGCGGTGGGTCTACACAGACAACATCTCCATAAATACCTTCTTTATTATAGCGTTCCGGGAGAATCTCCTCTGCCTTTCCCACATAAAAATTCACATTATTTATCCCATTTCGGATTGCGTTCATGCGTGCGTCGCTGATTGCCTGTTCCACAATTTCAATGCCGTATACCTGTTTTGCTTTCTTTGCCATAAACAGGCTGATGGTTCCGATGCCGCAGTATAAGTCCCACACTATCTCAGTCCCAGTCAGTTCCGCATAATCAAGGGCAATGCTGTACAGCTTTTCCGTCTGAACTGGATTCACTTGATAAAAAGACAACGGAGAAATGGCAAACTGAATGCCGCCCCCACTCCTCATATGAATCACATCATTTATTGTGTCTTTTCCCCAAATGACGCGGCATATGCTTCCCATAATTACATTTGTCCTTTGTGTATTGATGTTGACAGATATACTCGTCATCCCCTCAATTTTTTTGAGGGCTTCAGCCAGCTTGTCCTCCTGTGGGAGCTTTTTGCCGTTAATAACGATGCATACCATAATTTCACCTGTCGTAAAGCCTTTTCGTATCAGGACATGTCTGATCATCCCCGTTCCAGTCATTTCATCATATGGCTCCACCTTACAACTTTTCATATAGTCCATAAGAATTTCCAGGATATCTCTGTTCTCCGAAATACCAAGAACACAGTCTGTATTTGGTATAATTGTGTGGGTTCTCCCCGCATAAAATCCCGTCACAATATCACCGTCTTTGTCTGTTCCCATTGGAAACTGCGCCTTATTCCTGTAACGATACGGGTGATCCATTCCCACAATCGGTTCCATTACCTTGTCAATCAATTCTTCTGAAAACCCGCCGATTCGCAGCAGATTGTTCCTGACCTTCTTTTCCTTAAATATAAGCTGCTCCTGATAATCGAGTGCCTGTATCTGACATCCGCCGCACTGTTTATGATAGCGGCACTTTGGTTCTGCGCGGTTCGGGGAGGGCACCACAATGTTCATCAGTCTGGCATACGCATATCCCTTTTTTACTTTCATGACTTTTGCTTCTACTTCGTCACCAATTACTGCATCTTTCACAAAAAAAGTAAAACCGTGTATTTTACCAATGCCCTCTCCATCCATTCCCATATCTTCAATAACCAGCGTAATGATATCATCCTTTTCGTATTTCATCCCAATCCTCCAACCATTACACGCTCTACATTGTCCGCCTGAGATTTGATTCAAACAGTCTGTTAAATCCAAGCCATCCCGTCTCCTGTGAGGATTCTAAAATTTCGGTAAAAGTCTCCATCTTCGCATCCGTGTCGTCAGCATGGCTTAATGCCACTGCCTCAATGAGTGCCGGTTTTTTCGGCGAACCATACTCATATTCTCCGTGGTGTGCAAGTATACAATGCTTGAGCTGCATTTCAAGCATCTGCGGGAATCCTGAAATTTCTGCCGCCTTTTTGCCAACCATCTCCGCCCCCATCACGATGTGCCCCAGAAATTGCCCTGCATCTGTGTAATCATTCGTTGGAAACGGACTGATTTCCTGCACTTTCCCTATATCATGACAGATTGCCGCCGTCAGCAGGAGATCACGGTTCAATATGGGATATGCTGTACAATAATAATCACAGAGCTTCGCCACACTGACGGTATGCTCCAAAAGTCCGCCGATAAATCCATGATGAATGGACTTTGCTGCCGAAGCCTTTCTGAATCTAGCCGCAAACTTCTCATCCTCGACAAAAAACTTGTTGAGAAGCGCTTTTAGGTATGTATTTTCGATGCTCTCTACTATTTTCAGAAGCTCCGCATACATTTCATCCAGATTTCTCCTGCTCACAGGCATGTACTCACTCTCGTCATACTCGCCTTCCTCACATCTGCGCACGCGTTTGACATTGACCTGCAATGCTCCATTAAAGTTTGTGACATCACCATATACCTCGATATAATCCATCGCGTCAAAGTCAGCAATTCCGGCATTGTTGGGATCCCAGATTTTTGCATCGAGAGTCCCCGTCTTATCCTGTATTACGACATTATCGTAATTCTTTCCGTTTTTCGTTACTGCAGAACTTTTAAATTTACAGAAATAAATGTCAAAAACCCTGTCGCCATCCTTGTAATCCTTAATATACTTCATTGCCCTGTCTTATCCTTTCCTATTATTTTATTGCAGGCTGTATTGAAAACTGCATTTCCTCGTATGCATTGACACTTGCCCTCTGTACTACTATATTTATGCTTCTGTCTATCGGGACATTCCTGAGTGCATTCATATAATCAGCAGCGCTTCTTATTTCCTGTGTTCCAATCCGTATCAGGATATCGCCCTTTTGAACACCCTTAAGCATTGCTGGTGAATCCATATCAATGTCAAAAATATATGCGCCCTGCGGGAGTCCCTGTTCATTTCGAACCCGGACATCAATATCCTGCACATAAATTCCGAGATATGGAATCGGTTCTCCGTTGGACAGCTTTGCAATTGTTTCCTTTAATTCTGTGATTCCAATTGCAGATAACAAGTTTCGCGTGTCATCATGGTTGTGGCTGTTATCTATGATTCCGATTACTTCCCTGTCCATATTTACGAGAATACCGCTTGGACTCGTGCCGGCGTAGATATCCGTCGTAATCAGCTTGTACTCATTGTCCGCCATTGATATCACATTTCCATTTGATGTCACCATACCGTAACAAACCGTATCTTTGTACCCGAACAGATTTCCTATCGCGATAACCGGCGTCCCTGTAATTCCTGCTGTCCCGTGAGACACTGAACTTCCAAGTGTCGCCACCACTACCTGCTGCAATGTATTGCCGCCGATATACTTTAAATCTACCGCCAGAACTGCCAGATCTGTATTTTTATCATACTGCTTAATTACTGCATCTGCATTCATGTTATTGCAAAAGCTGATCCGGATTGTCTCCGCGCCGTCCAGTGGAGATTTTTTGCTTAATATCAGCAGCTCTCTGTTATTGTTTGCAATGATGACACCCGCCGTACTGCCCTCACTCTGATATGGGTTGTTGAACCAGTCCACATTTGAGCGCACCCCTGTAACCGTAACCATACTGGACTCAACTTCGCGATAAATATTGTAAAGCTCCTCATACTGTGTCTGATATGGTCTCAGCGGCTCTATTTCTTCTGTCTCACTGGTCTCTGACACATTTTCCGCATTAGAACTGTTTTCACTGCTATCCGCTTCTTGCGGACTATCTACATTGGCATTCTCAGCATTCTCCTCATCGGAATGATTTCCGTCAGAAGTTTCTGCATGTGTGCCATCCGCCGCTGCACTGTCTGTCTCTGGTATATCTGTGGGCAGCGTCCCGTCCGTCCCAGCGTTCGTCCCGATTTCCGTCTGACCTTCGCTTTCATCCGCTTCCCCGCTCTCCTCCTGACCGGTTGTCGATCCTTCTGTCAGCATATCCTCCGGAAGCATCTCATTCTTCTCCTGCGGAAAAGTCACCACTCCTGGCTCCTCCTCAGGATACAGCCAGTTATTGAGAACCGGCTCCAAAAGCAGAAAAGACAGGCAGGCAAGCACGCCAAAAAGAACCGCCAGCGAAGCAGTCGTGATGGTTCTGCGCAAAAGCTTCTTCTTATCTACAGGGCGCTCCTTAATCTTTTCCTGCAAAAACTCAAAATCACTTACCGTCTCTGAAAAATCCTCCACTTTCGATTCCGAAGCCTGCTTTCTGTCCTCTTTTATCTCATTTTTTTTCTCGTCCTTCATTACCGCCCATGCCTTTCTGTGGCAACTGCCCAAATACCGTTTTCACGCGGCAGTGTTTCTTTCTACTTTCATAAGTATAGCTGATAGTATTTCGGTGGTCAATGATTTTTAAGAGACGCTCTCTTTTTCTTTGATTAAAATGTCTGAATATGATATAATGAGCGATAATGAGAAATTTTGTAATCCACACACAAAGCTTATAGGGAAGGTACTGTGAAAATAAATTTTTCACAGGGCAAATTTGCAGATTATGTAAGAATGGAGGATTTTATGAACGACAGGGCATTACGAATACTAGAATACAAAAAAATAATCAGTCTGTTAGTCGATAAAGCCAGCTCTGCACCTGGAAAAGAACTATGTCAAAAACTGACACCTATGACAGATATTAATAAAATCGAGGAAGCACAACAGCAGACCGCTGACGCCTTTACGCGACTTGTAAAGGACGGGCGCATTCACTTTAATGAAAACAAGGACATCCGTCTGAGCATCAAGTCACTGGAAATCGGAAGTGCGCTCTCTGCAGGCGAGCTGCTGAAAATTGCCGCTTCACTCTCCTGTGCATCAAAAGCAAAAGCGTTTTCCCGCCCGGAACACAGCGAGGATATCACAGACAGTCTCCAGGCGTATTTCGAAAATCTCGAACCGCTGACACCGCTTCAGAACGAAATCAGCCGCTGCATCCTTTCCGAGGAGGAAATTGCCGACGACGCCAGCTCCACACTGAAGCACATCCGGCGCAGCATCAATCTCACAAATGAAAAGATACACAGCCAGCTTACCAGCATGGTGAACGGCAGCTGCCGCACCTACCTGCAGGACGCCGTTATTACCATGCGCAACAACCGCTACTGTATTCCTGTCAAATCCGAACACAAGGGCAATGTCCCCGGAATGATCCACGATCAGTCTTCTACCGGTTCCACCCTTTTTATAGAACCGGCTGTAATTGTCAATCTCAACAACCAGCTAAAGGAACTGGCAATGCAGGAACAGGAGGAAATAGAACGGATTCTTGCCACCCTGAGTGCAAGTGCCAGCGAGCATACAGAAGCACTTGCAAACAACCTGCGACTGCTGACAAAGCTTGATTTCATCTTTGCAAGGGCAGGGCTTGCCATTGACATGAACGCATCGCGGCCGCTTTTTAATACGGAACATTATATCAACATCCGGAAAGGACGCCACCCACTTCTGGACAAGAAAAAAGTCGTTCCTATCGACATCTGCCTAGGAAAGGACTTTGACCTTTTGGTTGTGACAGGACCCAACACCGGCGGTAAAACAGTTTCTCTGAAAACAGTGGGCTTGTTTACCCTGATGGGTCAGTCCGGGCTTCACATACCGGCGCTTGATCGGTCAGAACTCGGCGTATTTACTGAAGTTTATGCAGATATCGGTGATGAACAGAGCATTGAGCAAAATCTGTCCACTTTCTCTGCCCATATGACAAACACCATCTCCATTCTGAAGCATGCTGATGAGAATTCGCTCTGCATTTTTGACGAGCTTGGCGCCGGAACAGACCCCACCGAGGGTGCCGCGCTTGCCATCGCCATTTTAAAACACCTGCATGACAAAGGCATCCGCACAATGGCTACCACACACTACAGCGAGCTCAAAGTTTTTGCGCTCACAACATCCTATGTGGAAAATGCCTGCTGCGAATTTGATGTAGAAACACTGCGTCCGACTTACCGCCTGCTGATAGGTATTCCTGGTAAGAGCAACGCTTTTGCTATCTCGTCAAAGCTGGGACTGCCTGACGAGATTATCGCATCCGCCAGGGAACATATCAGCGAGGAGGACGAAAGCTTCGAAGACTTACTGTCCGACCTTGAGACAAGCAGGCGCACCATTGAAAATGAACAAAACGAAATTCAGCGCTACAAGGCAGAGATTGCATCACTGAAACAAAAACTTGAACAAAAGCAGGAACGCCTTGATGCACAGAAAGATAAAATACTGCGCAAGGCAAACGAGGAAGCGCGAAAAATATTACAGGAAGCAAAAGACGTTGCTGACGAGACAATCCGGGATTTCCAGAAAGTCAATCTCAACAACGCTTCTATCAAGGATTTGGAGAAGGCCCGCACGAAGGTACGCGACAAAATTTCCGAGAAGAATACAAAACTGGCATCAACTGCCGAAAAGCCCACGCACAAAATTCTAAAGCCAAATCAGATTAAACCCGGTGATAGGGTCAAGGTCGTTTCCATGGGACTCAAGGGCACTGTTTCCTCAAAGCCGGATACAAAGGGAGACCTTTTCGTACAATGCGGCATTATCCGCTCAAAGGTCAATATCAAAGACCTTGTCCTGATAAACGAAGACTCCGTGCCTGGCGTTACCAATTATAAAAAAGGCTACGGCGGCAGTGCAGGCAGCGCCAAAAACGCTGGAAGCGGGCGAATCGGTATGTCCAAAACTGCCACGATTTCCACAGAGATTAACCTGCTTGGCAGAACCGTGGACGAGGCGATTGCCGAGCTTGACAAATACCTTGACGACGCCTATCTGTCACACGCACCAAGTGTCCGTATCGTACATGGCAAGGGAACTGGCGCCCTCAGACAGGCAGTGCAGCAGTATCTGAAACGCATTTCCTATGTGAAATCCTTTCACCTTGGAGAATTTGGCGAAGGCGATGCCGGTGTAACAATTGCAGAATTTAAATAACAAAACATAGAAATTGAGGAAGATATAAATGGCAAACAAACAAAAAATTTTAATTGTGGATGACGATGAAAACATTGCAGAACTGATTTCCCTCTACATGACAAAAGAATGTTTCGAGACCAAAATCGTGTATGATGGAGAATCTGCCCTGCTGGAAGCAAACAGCTTTGCACCGGATTTGATTCTGCTGGATCTGATGCTTCCGGGCATTGACGGCTATCAGGTATGCCGCGAGATCCGGCAGAAATCACAGACACCGATTATCATGCTCTCCGCAAAGGGGGAGGTCTTCGACAAGGTGCTTGGTCTGGAGCTCGGCGCTGACGATTATCTGGAAAAGCCATTTGACACCAAAGAGCTCGTTGCACGTGTCAAGGCAGTCCTGCGCCGTTATAAAACCGCTGCCCCTGTGGAGCCAGCTTCTGATGCCAAACAGGTTTCTTATCCTAACCTTACTATTAATCTGACAAACTACTCTGTCATTTACAATGGAAAAACCATCGAAATGCCGCCTAAAGAGCTTGAACTGCTGTACTTTCTCGCCGCGTCTCCAAACCATGTATATACAAGAGAACAGCTGCTTGACCAAATATGGGGCTACGAGTATGTTGGAGACACGCGCACCGTCGATGTCCATATTAAGAGGCTGCGTGAAAAAATCAAGGATCATGAATCCTGGCGCATATCAACCATATGGGGTGTTGGGTACAAGTTTGAGGTCAAATCATGAAAAAGACACTTTATCTGAAATTTGTGCTTGCATACTTCATCTTTGCGTTTTTCGGCTTTATTGTCGTTGCAACGTTTACCTCAAGCATGACACTTGAACACATGAAACGCGAGCGTGCCGATTCGCTGTACAAGGAAGCGCTGCTGATAGCCGACTCCTACGCCGCCGATCTCTACAACAGCGAAATCACACTGGAATCCGTGTGGCGTCAGATTGAAGCCATCGGAACCTTTCTTGACGCCTCGATATGGATTGTAAATCCGTCGGGGCTTATTGTATTGGACTCAAGCTCTCCGCCTGACATCGAGAATCCGGTCACAATACCGAACTTCAGCCCCACCATCACGGGAAATTCCTTTTATACGGTTGGAAATTTCTTTGGCATGTTTGACATGGAGATGATATCGGCATTTGCCCCCATATCTTCCCAGTATAAAGTAAAGGGCTATGTGGTTATCCATGGCTCTGTTGACGACTTGCAGTATTCGTGCAACTCACTTTTAAATATATCGTATATCACACTGGTTATCCTTTTCCTGCTGTCACTTATCATCCTGCTCTTTTTTACAGAGATGGTCTATCTCCCGCTGCGCAAGATTACACACGCGACAGAACAATATGCCATCGGTAATTTCCGTTATGAATTTCAGGTAGACAGCGAGGATGAAATCGGTTATCTGGCTGCGTCGCTTGCGTATATGGCAAGCGAGGTCGCTAAGAGCGAGGACAACCAGAAACGTCTTGTCGCAAACATCTCCCACGACTTCCGATCCCCGCTTACCTCCATGCGCGGCTATCTTGAGGCAATGCTTGACGGCACGATCCCCCCCGAGATGCACGAAAAATATATTGGTGTAGTATTGAATGAGACAGACCGCCTGACAAAGCTGACAAACTCCCTGCTTACGCTCAACAATCTGACGACAAAAGGCATGATTCTCGACAGGAGCAATTTTGACATTAATCAAGTAATCAAAAATACAGCAATGTCCTTTGAGGGAACATGCCGCCAGAGACTGATTTCTATTGAGCTTGTCCTCACAGGAGATGAGATGTACGTCAATGCAGATATTGTCAAAATCCAGCAGGTACTTTACAATCTCGTAGACAATGCCATCAAATTCAGCCACCGAAACTCCGCAATAAAAATTGAGACAGTAGAAAAATCGAACAAACTGATGGTCTCCGTAAAAGACAACGGCATCGGTATTCCCAAAGACAGCATCCGGCTCATCTGGGATCGCTTCTACAAGACCGACCTCTCACGCGGAAAAGATAAAAAAGGAACCGGATTGGGCCTTTCCATTACAAAGGAAATCATCCAGTCCCACAATGAAAATATCAATGTCATCAGCACCGAGGGGGTTGGCACAGAATTTATCTTTACACTTGAAAAGGCAGGTGAGAAGTAATTCTCCCTGCCTGTCATGCCCTTTACCGCGCGTTCATACTTCTATTCTATGCTATAGATTACCCCTGCCTCATTTTGATACACAACAGATAGTGAATCCAAATATTTTTCAAGTTCCTCATCCAGACACGGACTTTCCGGATTTTGATTGGTTCCTTCCTTGTATACACGACAGATATAATCCGAATCCGCCTGTGCCCACTCGATAAAGCTTCTGCCATCCTGATAGCTGTGCTCCCGTATCGCATCCTCCCACTGGTAAGCTAATGCAAAATAGTTAAATTCCTCCCATATATTATAAGGCCCTATATATGGAACCACCCTGTTGGGATCCCTGTTCAATTCTGCCGCCTTTTCAAATAATTCTATACTCGCATAGCTTATATGCATGTTACTGATTTTTCCGCGCTCAAAATTCCATGCATATATCCGGAATATATTTGAAACAGATCCATTATCATTCAGGCTGTAACCTGTTTCTGACTTGCTCCGATTCTCCAGACGCGTATTTAATCCACTGAAAACAAATACAAACAGCGACAATACGGATGCGCAATATACGGCTATCAGCTCCCGCTTTTCCTTATCACAATACGCAATATCTATCATCAGCATCCAAAAAGGCACTATCCAGAATAAATAGTATATCTTGAAAAAATAATATGTAGATACCTGACCAATGCAGACCGCATATAAAAAAGAGGCAATATACGCAGTCAAAAAAAGACAAATCGCAAAATCAAAGGGTATTTCTTTTCTATTCAGACATTTAAATATACGGTACAGGACAAATGGCAGTAAAAAAATGTAATCTCCCAAAAGATTTCTATACATATATCCCTCTGCCTTTATAGATACTATTCCCTCCGGAGAGCGTTTAAAAATTACACATATTGATACCAGACAGGCGGTACATAAAAACAGCAGCAAAAACATTGCAGCCCTTTTATCCAGAATATTTTTATCACACATATGTACCAAAGCAAGATACAATACAACGCAAACAGCAACGATGGGAAAAAATATTGTATATGCTGTCAGCAGTCCGATTAACGCTATAATCAATGACAGAACGAAATACTTCTCTTTCATACTATAATTATCAGCTAATATGAAAATCAATACCGAAACCGTTATACCGGCACCCAGATAAGACGTTCCGCATACCATATTGTTTAATGGATAACCCATCATATAAAATAAAGTAACCGCAGCTCCGGTCAAAAACAGAAAACGATCACTTAGATATTTCCTGATAAGCACCCAGAACATTACTCCCGACAAAAACAGCATAAATACATCTGTAAAAATAAAAATCCGATAATCCATATATGGTTTCATAAACGGTTCAAGTGCCTCGAATATAAGACCTGAATTAACTGCCATAAAGCACCTGTCCGTTGTTACCTCATGATTTACGGCAACAGCTCTTGCAAATGTTATATGTCTTGCGTAATCCACAGTTTCATAGTTTGGCAGCATTAAACTGCTGCCAAACTGATGTATTCCCGCTCCCACAGCTGCTACTGCCAAAATAATCAGAACGATTAAATCAGATATTAAAAAATCATACTTCTGTATTGTTTTTTTCTTTATGCTTCCCCCCAGACAACCGGCTGCAAGTAAATAATTTGCAGTACCAACTGTGATATCTGAAACACCTAGGCCGCACAGATGCAGAACAAAGCCTGCAGAAGCCTGATAGCACATGAATATAACTATCGACATAAAAAAATAACATACACCATTAAGCGGCTCTGGCTTTTTTTTCACCAAAAATATACCACCTACTGCTAAGACGATACTAAGCAGGTATACAAAGCTGCTTATCATCTGCATCACTCAGTTCTCCTTTCAATTCCGCTGCCTCCTTATTGCCTGCATCCATTGTTATTTTCAACAAGCCGTTCCAGCGTTTCAAGCCTTTCCTTCAGCTTCTTTATATCATCCTCAAACTTTCTGATGGTTTCCTCCTGTGGAATATGTCTGGTCAGGTAATCTATCCTTTGGTCAGTCCTTTTCCACAGTTCATCAATCCTTGCATCTGCCAGATCAAAGGTCGAAAACGGTTTTTTCAGTTTCTTTCCTTCCTCTATCGCATTGCACAGCCATTGAATAGACTTCCTCTTTTCGACAGCCAGGATATTATCTACCTGCTGGTAATCAATACTTCCCAGATGGCTTAACCTGTCCGCTAATTCGGATGCACTATATACCATCCTGTGTTCCAATCCTAGACGTTTTAGAATTGAAACAAACCTTGTCTCGCCGCGCAGTTTATTTACAATAACCATAAACTGCCTATGGTTAATAATGGCAACGCACATTCCATGAAAAGAATCTGTAATCACAAATTCGCTTTTGGCTATATGGGCCATCCAGTTTTCCATACTCATATAAGTGCATGTTTCTATGCTCCACGCGCCTTTCACCTGCTCTGGCTGATAAAAATATTTTTCATAATCCGTAAGCGCCTTTATAGCCAGATTATTTTTTACTGCATAATTTATTAAAATCTCTTCTTTATCCCTGTCAGGATCCAATACATATGCAAATACATATGGCTTCTTCGGGACATCTCCGGCACGTCTTGCGATAAACGCTTCATACCAGTGCTCAGGACATAAAAATACCGGGTCAAGCACTTGTACCGCTTCAACGCCAAACTCTCTTTGAAGCACCTCCACTCCTGAATCCTCCCGCGTCGAAATGTAATCAAATTTTTTCAAAAAAAATGATTCTGATGCCCGGTCGTCTTCACTCCCCCAGATTCTGTCATGGCCGAACGAAGCAGCATATGCTATCTTGCAATGATTATCCTTGACAAAATCCTGCACCATATAATGCTTTAGTTCACGGTACAGATTATTGTTAAACATCTGGTCGGAGCCCGACACAAATACATTGCACTGCAGATTCAGAAATTTCATTTCAGCAGTATTTGCAAAATATCTGCTCTTATCCCAGCCGGCATAGGGATCCTTCTCAAATAAATGCGCACCTTTTGGATGTGGCGGATTGACAGAATTTTCGGGCTGCGCGATCATCAATACAGAATACCCCAAATCTGTCAATGTCCTGTATAGTGCATACTGGGTCAGTTCGCCCCCATAATTGCCGGCAGTATAGTGTCCGATCAGCCCTATATCATACAAGGAATGCCTGCACTGAAAAACAGATTCGCTGAAATTATGCCCCCCCGTATAAAGGAGTTTAAATCTTTCTTTTAACAAATGGACTTCAGCCTTCTCCGAGAGTCTGTTATATCTTGCCGCGTCTATGGGAGTGCTTCGTATATCATATAGCTGCTTCTCAACCTGATGCAGTAACCTGGCTCCCCGCTCATTATTGACCAGCACAATGCTTGTACCCTTTCCATCGTTGAGCGCCGGATCATAATCCTCCACATGCCAGAAATCCCCGAGTGTAATGTCTCCCTGCCGTTGTTTCCCGCAAAATTCACAGTCCTCGCATCCATCCCTCAATATAATATTTCTTTGAAAGCCTTCTTCGTATGCACTTTTTTCCCGCGGAATACATACCGAGGTTTTGTCAGTGAAAAATACTCTGATCTGGTCAGAGCGCCATCCGTTAAGCTTACTTCTGAACGAAATACCGCTTATTTTATCCGCCTGAAAACTATCCCTGATATAGTCCAGCAGCATTTTGTTGGATGGCACACCATGACATAGCAGATCGACATATATAATGTCCGCACTGTTCCCAAAATAATTACGAACACCGGCAGTCTGACAAGGACAGCCGGAAAATAAAACCGTTCTCTTATTTTCCAGATATCTTTTTATCTCCCTGTAAATAAATCTCATATCACTCTGGACATATTTTGACTGCCTCAGACGTGCTAGCCCATCTTCATTTTCCACACACATGTGGCGCACAGTGTACTCCTTATCCATTGCCGCGCCGCATACGACCCCGCCCTGTGACAGCACATGGCGCGCCAGCACGGTAAAGATGCCCCCAGAAGAACTTTCCATGCGTATCGCGTCCTCTGCCCGTGCCGCATAGCAGTCCGGCGTCTCAGAATTTCCATGGTATACATTTAATTTCGGGCACACGTGCTCACATCGCCGACAACTTATACACAGCCGCTCGTCCACGACAGGATAGCGGAAACCCAGCGAATCCTCCTCCATATGTATTGCATTTACCGGACAGCTGTCATGGCATGCACTACAGCCTGTGCACATTTTGTTCTGCGCGTGAAGCATCTTTTGTATATCCATCCTATTCCTCCATTCCGTCACCTGGTGCCAGTGAATTTATGCCAAGATACTTTTCCCAAAACTCTGTGCATGTAATCTCACGCACTCTGCTGATATAGCTTTTTTTTGCCTTGTCATACTTTGCCAGTATTGCAATGACCGTGCCCAGCACCCGGAATCCCTGTTCAGTGAACTTCCTAATACTCCTGTGTGTCACGAAACCTTTATTTTCTACAATATCATAAAATAAAATGGCTTTTGCCCGCCACACAAACTCTGGTCTTGCCTGTGCCATGGGGACTGTCCTTATATGCTTGGCCGGAAGCAGATACCCGTTCAGCGAAAGTCGTCGTACTGTCTCATGCAGGCGCGAATGTTTTTCTGTCCTTCCCCGTTCGTACTCACTGTCCATAAACGGTACTTCGAGCTGTTCTGACGGAAGTGCCTTGTAACCTGCCGCCATAATCTCTTTGTGCAGCTCTTCCGGATCCGTCTGTTCCAAAAAGTCGATTCCTTTGAGAAAATCGCGGATTCCCCTAATGTACAATTCCACGTTTTTATACCGGTAGAGGAACCCTTCTCTCCTGTATTCCCCTATCAGACTCTTTATCACTTGCTTTTTCCCCCATTCCGGAAAATGATACGCATTATCTATCAATCTGTTACGGATAATGTAATACTCCAGAAATGAAGAATATTTATTCTCAAACGGTTCATGCCACACGCAAATCCCGTTCATCAGAATCAACGTCTTCATATTACGTAGCCCGTACTCCAGATCATCGCCTCTTATGAATATCGGGAGCGGCAGATTATCCTCCCTGACAAATTCTATCGGGAAGCAGCAGTACCACCACGCATTAAACTCCCTGTACTCCTCCTGCTCATTTTTGAGGCAGTTCTGCCATAACCGCAAATCCAGTCCCGCTTTTAGTGAAATCAGGTTTCCGGCATTCCATGAGGCGCCAGACTCCACCTGTATGTTTCTCTGGTCTGAACGAAGCATCGCGCCCCCGACAAATGCATCCTTATATTCTTCCTTTAAAAGTGACAACAGAACAGCCGTTTTGATAATGGATGCCGTATCAATAACGACATCATCATCCATTAACAATGCATGTGTTATCCCATGCCTGTCCGGTCTTTTTATGATTTCCATCAGTCCACGGGTAAATCCGCCTGCTCCGCCGGCATTTTTATTTTTAACCACGTGTACCTTTTTACTCGAAAGCTGGTATTCCTCAAGACTTTGTCCATTATCGGATATGAACACTTCCAGTCTGCCAAAGAGCGGACTGTTTTCGTTCTCTATAATTTCCTCATTTAAAAGTTTTACATTGTCCCTGACAAATTTTTCCCGACGAAATGTGCAGATGACAATGCCTAATTTTACGGGTCTGCGTTTATCCGATTCCGTATTCGTACCGTAGTATCCACCGTAAAATATCCCACCCTTTTTCAACGCCTCTATCCTGAAAAAGAACATTCCCTTTGTCTCGTCCGGATATTCCAGTGTCAGCTCCCTCTTTTCCGGTTCATCGACAACAGTGTTCTTCAGCTCCCTTTCAATGTATGTGCCGTTTATCTTTTGTTTCCAGCACAGACTGACGAGAAAGCTTCCCTGCACAGTCAATGTGAGCGAAATATTTTGAACCTCCGTGTATTTTTTCCATTTCTCTATGGACAGGCTGTTGAAATACGTATCCGTCGTAATGACACCGCCCCTTCTAAACAAAATACAGATATTCTCTTTTTTATCCTCCTTTTTGATAAGATTTATCTTGTAATTGGAATGGAAATACATTTCTATATCTGTACATATTCCGTCCTTTGGCCATAATATATCCTGCAGCTTCACTCTTGTTCCCCCATCTATCCTAATCTCTTTCGTTTTTCATTTCGTTAAGGTACGCTTCGGCAGTCCGTCTTGTATCTCCTTCCATCCGTATCAGTCCGTTATCAATCCATATCAGCCGGTCACAAATCTCATATAACTGCTCCATGGAATGTGACACAATTACAATTGTCGTTCCGGAAGCTTTAATCTCTTTTAGTTTGTCAAAACACTTTTTTCGGAAATTTACATCCCCCACCGCGAGAATCTCATCCACGAGCAGAATATCTGCATCCACGTTAATTGCAACAGAAAATGCAAGTCTCATATACATGCCCGAGGAATAGGTTCTGACGGGATTGTCTATGTATTCCCCAAGCTCCGAAAATCGGATGATCGCATCAAGACGTGCATTGATTTCCTTCCTCTTTAAGCCGAAAATGGCAGCGTTAATATAAATATTTTCCCTCCCTGTCATATCCATATGGAAACCAGCGCCAAGTTCTATCAGGCTTGATACCCTTCCATTCACGGTAATGGTTCCCTCATTGGGGCGCAGTATTCTGGATAACAGCTTAAGTATGGTGCTTTTGCCGCATCCGTTTTTCCCGATAAGTCCGACTGCCTCTCCCCTTTGACACGCGAAACTAATACCGCGCAGAACTTCCCGTCTCTCATAGTGGTTCCGGTTTGGAAAAAGGATTCTTTCCTTGAGCATGTTTCCTTTGTCAAAATATACCTTGAAGTTTTTTTTGACCGCACACACTGATATTGTTGTCATCACAGTTCCTCCGCAAAATTTTCTTCGAGTTTTCTGAATACAAGACTCCCCAGTATCAAAAAAGCAATGGCAGAAAAAGCAGCCTGCACAAGATCCGCCAAATCAGGCACCACAGCATAATATATTATGCTGTGGTACATCTCTATCACAGGCGTCATCGGATTCCAGCAAAAGACCGGAAGAAGATATTCTGGTATGGTCTTTATCGGGTAAAATATCGGCGTCAGATAAATCCACGCCATCATCATAACACTTGTAATATGCTCCAAATCCCGGAAATAGACAGTACATGCTGATATCAGCAGCGACAACCCGAGCGCAAGCATATATTCTATAAGCATCACCAGCGGAAGATATCCCCATGCCGCGGGATTAAACTGCCCTTTTTCCACAATAACCACCGCGATAATAAAGATAAAACTCAGCAGCATATTAATAAACTGAAAAGTCGTCACAACGATCGGCAGTACTTCCCTCGGAAAATATATTTTCTTCACCATGTTTGCATGTGCTCTGATACAGCCCGCCCCCTGCAGGACAGATCCGCTGAAAAAAAACCATGGTATCATTCCCGATATCATATATATGTTAAAGTTTTCCAGACCGCTGCGCATGATCATGGAAAATACAACCGTATAAATGACTATCTGACACAACGGATTGATAAACGTCCATAGAAAACCGAGAATGGAGCCCTTATATTTTCCACGAAGCTCCCGCCTCACAAGACTTGCTGTCATTTCCCTGTATTCGACCAGTTCCCTTATTCGCCCCATTCATAAATCTCCTCTGGCTTTCTTTTTATATCACTTTCTACATAAAATACGTCTGCATCCCTATATGCCTTGCGGATCAGTGTATTCTCGTATTTCCAGTCATATCCGTCCATCCTTAAGATCCCAAAAATCCAGTTGCGGAAAACAATATTGACAAACATATCCGCGCGGTTTATCAGTCTGTCCCACGCCGTCCCATGTTTGCGGACATACAGAAGCCGGTTTCTTATGCCGTAGTATTCATGCCAGTCATATCTTCGGTGCGGATATTTCTTTTTCCGCTCAGCGGTCTTATGATTAAGCCTTGCAGATGGTATGACAAGGAATTTTGTGTATTTGTTAATTCTCAGCGAATATTCAACATCGTCATTCCAGATAAAATACTCACCGCAGGGAAGTCCGACTTTCTTTATGATGTCCATATCAACTACCATTCCACAAAAAGAAGCGATATCACATTCAAAATCCTCCTTTTCATAATCACTGACCGGACAAAGTTTCTGTCTTATCCCGTTTTTCACTTTTCTGCGCCTGTGCCAGATGTCAATAGCACTGTTGCTTTGCACTGTGCCTGCAAATGCCTGATAGGTTTCATTGATTCTGCGCTTTGCCAGTATTTTTTCCATATAATCCACATTCAGTATGGCATCATCATCCATTAAGAGGACACAGTCTGTCTGCTCTCTGTCAGAAATTCTACAGACATATTCGATTCCCCTTTCAAATCCGCCGGCTCCGCCCGTGTTTTGCCTGCATTCGATTATCGTGTACCTTGGATCAGCGGCACTCTTCTCCCTGAGGTATTGCGTTGTTCCATCCTCAGAAGCATTATCGACCACAATGATTCTGCCCGCCGCCGCGGTCTGGTTTTCCACATGCTCCAGGCACTCTTTCAGAAGTTTCAGCCGGTTATGCGTCACTATGACTGCACTATAATTTTCACCCATTTTTGTTTTATCCTTTTCATATTACAAAAATAACACTATTATTGTGATTTCTATAGCAGTTTAACACTAATACTGTCAAAAATCAATACTATTTGTGCGAATTTTGACAATAACACGCACTATATATGTCTGTCACTATATCATCAACATAATAGAAAATGGATATGATAGTCATTAGCCTTAATACGAATATCGTTTTTGGCATTCACAGTTTTGACAAGAATAGGGGATTATTATGGTTTTAGATTATAAAACTTTGGGAAAACGAATAAAATTTTACAGAAAACAGATGCATATCACCCAGGAACAGATGGCAGAACAGCTTGACCTATCCCTGAGCTTTATCAGTCAGATTGAACGTGGTGTCACAAAAATGAGTCTGGACACATTTGTAGATATATGTGATTTCATTGACTGCTCCGCTTCAGACTTAATTGAACAGTCCACGATACCGAACGAAGATCATTCTCTAGAATTTTATGATCTGTTCCAGAAGCTCCCAAGACGTGATCAGAAGCTTTTTTATTATATGCTGAAAGCATATCAGGAGCATCTTGAACAATAATGTTTATTTTCAGTATCAGCCAGCCGTGAAAAACTGAATTTACAAACCGGCAGCTTATGAACGGCCATGGCCAAATTATAACAATTTCTATTTTACAGGCAGCATCACCGTAATCTGCACAGATTCCAAATCCGGCGCTGCTGCGGTAATTTTGCCCTTATGCGCTTCCACGATTGACCAGGCGATAGAAAGCCCCAGTCCATAACCGCCGCTCCCAGAATCCCTTGACTGCTCTGTCCTGTAAAAGCGGTCAAAAAAGTGCGTAAGCTGCTCGTCACTTACAGGCTCTGAATGGTTTCTTACGGTCAGACAGATACTGTGACTCTTTTTCTCAAGCCGCAGCAGGATATCTTCACAGGTGCCATCTTCGTCTTCACTGGTATATTTGATGGCATTGTCCAAAAGAATACCCACAACCTGGCGTATACTGTTCTCATCACCGCGACAGGAAAGCATTGGCGCTATTTCTGTTCGGATATGCCTTCCCTTACTACGCGCCAGAGACTCAAAAGACACAACCGTCTCACTGACTACATCCGATACCGGAAAATCAATCATGGTAAACTGCTGTCTGTTTTCATCCATGCGCGACAATGTGAGCAGGTCATTTGTCAGCAGTGCCATCCGCTTTGTCTGCTTGCAGATATCTGCAAGCCATTCATTGTCCTCACCAATTTCCATGGAAAGAACCTCCGCATCCGCGTCTATAATTGTGATTGGCGTCTTGAGCTCATGCCCTGCCACAGAGATGAACTGTTTTTGTTTCTCGTAACTTTCCGATACCGGTCTGACGATTTTGGCCGAAAAAATAACTATGATGACAAAAATCGCCAACAATCCGGCAAATGATATCAGGCAGTTAATCAAAAGGGCATTCTTAAACGTAATAAGATTTCTTCCGCAGTCCAAGAAAATGACATAAATGTCATTTTCTTTATAGTATTTTATATATCGGAAATCCTCGATAAAACCGCTGTCATTCTTTTTGCCATATACCTGTTTTGCATAATACGCTGCCTCATCGTCATCTACCATGGCAATGCTCTGTGTATTTACGGATATAACTTGCCCATCCCTAGAAATATTTGCAGTGAAAAATCTCGCCTCATACATGATTTCTGGCGTCAAAAACTTTTTTCCGAAAAGTCTGTCACGCTCTCCATGCATACCAGTCTCCGGAAATTCCTTTTTCTCTGGCGGCAGCAAATGCATGGGTCGTCCACCGTTTTTGGCAATCATTTCAAGTACAATATCCGCATTTTCCACAAGCTCCCTGTAAGTCAGAAAATTGCTGGATACTACAATAATACCCAGCAATAATAGAAGTGATATTGTTGATAATATAACAAACTTTGTGCGCAGCTTCCTTATCATATGCATCCTTCCTATTCCTTCTTTGCCTGCTCGAGAGCATATCCCGCCCCGCGCCTTGCCCTGATTTCTACATCTGCCTTGAGTGCCGCAAGCTTTTTTCGCAGATAGGAGATATAGGTCCAAACGACATTGCTTTCCACATTCGTCTCAAATCCCCATATTTTGTCCATAAACTTCTCCGCAGAAATAATCTGCCTCGGATTTCTCATCAGAAATTCCAGCATCTGAAATTCTTTGTTGGCAAGCACAAACGATCCAAACGGTGAAGACAGCTCAAATAATGCACAGTCGAGCACAATGTTTCCCAAACGTAGTTTCGCATCCGGCTGCACTGCCGCCGCACTGCTTCTCGTCATGGCGCGGATACGTGCCAGCAGCTCCTTTGACGCAAATGGTTTTGTGAGATAATCATTTGCGCCGCTGTCAAGTCCGCGTACCTTGTCGTCCACCTCCGCCTTCGCCGTAAGAAGGATAACCGGAACCTGATTTCCCGCTTTGCGAATGTTCTGAAGCACACTAATTCCGTCCATGCGCGGCATCATCACATCCAGAATAACGCCATCATACACATTCATTTCCAGAAATTCCAGCGCCTCTATGCCGTCACATGCTGCATCCACCGTATAGTTATTTCGCCTTAGTATTGTCACAACTGCTTTTGAAAGTGACGCTTCGTCCTCCGCAAGTAACAATCTCATTGCCTGATTTCCTCCTCTGTTTTTGGAACATTTCCTGTATGTTGTTCCGCTCCGTCTGAGTTGTCTTTATTCTGAAAATCCGGTAGCTCTGGCATTCCCTCCGGCCTTTTTCCGTCCATCTTCTCTCCGTTCGGAAAATCAGGCGGGTTCGGCATTCCCTCTGGTCTCTCTCCGTTTGGAAAATCAGAACGCTCTGGCATCCCCTCCGGCTTCTCTCCTCCGCCCAGTCCACGTCTTCCTCCGCCAAAAGAGACGCCTTGTCCATAAATAAGTCCATTCATTGTGACATCTGTAGTATTCTCACCCATTTTTACTGTGTAAGTACCGTCTGCTTTGATTTCCGGACAACTGATTGTAACTGAATTATAGCTTTTTTGAGCAGTCCATGCAAGAAGCTCGCTTCCATTATTATCCAAAAGTACGATATCGCTTCCGGCTTCATTCTGCGCCTGTGTATTGACCAGAATAGCACCCTGTGTAGAGTCCGTGCCAAAGTTCTGCGCCATATTGCCCTGTCCTGCTGCCACTACAATTCCTCCGCTTACCACGGCATCAATCCCATAGTCAATCGCAGCATCACCGCCATGCGTGGGACCCGTGACATAAACCTCCCCGCCGCTTACAGTGATATAGCCGTTTGAATCCAAACCATCACCCTCTGCATTTACACGAAGAACTCCTCCAGAAATATTGATGCTTGCATCTGGTTCATTATCACCCATTCCACCGATATGACCTTTTTTATCTTCCTCATCCTGTCCACCTGCCATCTGTTCATTTGTGGATACACGCTTATCTGTAGCATTCACTCCGTCATCAGATGCATTAATATCAACTGTACCGCCGGAAATATTGATAATACGCGCTTCCAGACCTTCCTCTGCCTGCCCTACCACAATATTTCCGCCAGATATATTGATTTCATTGAGCGCGTTAATCCCGTCGCTTTCTCCCGTAAGTGCATAGTTTCCGCCCAGAATGTATACACTTCCCATTGTGTCATCATCATTATTGTCTGACTTTATGGCATCCTCTCCCGCTGTAATCCGAAAATCACCATCAGCAACTGCCACACTGTCCTTTCCCGTCATGCCATGGGAGGCAGCTGTTATATCATATGTTCCGCCGGTAATGACAAGATCATTTTTTGATACAACGCCATGTCCTGCCGGAGAATTGATTGTGAGTGTCCCTGTTCCATTCAGCGTCAAATCATCTTTTGAAAATATCACTGCATCAATATTATTGTCATCAATTGCCACAAACGATCCGCCGTTTGTAAGTGTATTTTCCGTTCGGTCAGGCAGTGTGATGAACACCTTGTCTGCACTTTTTACATATACCGCTGCTGATGTCACAGCATTAATATCTACTCCGTTCAGCACCAGCTGAACCTTTTGCGTCTTGTCGACGTCCACGATTAGCATTCCGTCGCTCAGGGAACCGTTTACCATATAGTCCCCCTCTCCTGTTATCGTAACTTTACTTCCGTCTATCGTCACATTTTTCGAATCCGTCGTGCACCCCGCATCGGAAAGCGTGATGTTCTCACATTTTGATGCGTCAAACGCCCCGCTCAGATCACGTTTCGAAAAAAGTCCGGATTCATCTGCCGTCACATCAGAAATGACATTTGTGTCACTACTATTCTCATTTACAGCATTTGTGTTGACAGTCTCCTTATTTGCACATGCCGTCACAGATGCAGCAGACAGGATGCATACTGCCATTACATGATACCATTTCCTACTCCATTGCTTCATCATTCTATTCCTCATCCCTTTCCCGCTCAACAAATAACCTGCTATTGTCCCATCACATATAATTCCTTTGTTACTGTCCACTCCGCAGCGTTTTTCTACATCATTTCCATCGCACTGCTCTCCTGATTTGACAACACAATCTCCAAATTTCCGTTTCGACAGCGTATCCCGTCAATAAAAGCTTTCTCTGTGCCCGATTCCCGAAATGTTATATGGTATGTAAGCTTAAACAAGCTTCCCATATTTGTTGTCTTCACATTGACAAGCGCACGCTTACATGTATATTTGTCAAACAAATCATCAAATACATCCACATAATCCAAGTCCTCTGGAATCGTGACATGCAGTGTCCGGTCTAAATCCGCATGTTTTTTTGCCCCCAAATTTATCTGTGCGTAGAGCATGTCGACAAGTCCCATAATAACGGCAAACAGAAACGCATATGCAATATACCCCATTCCTGTGATAATGCCGGCCCCCATTGCCATGAAAAGCACACCAATTTCCTTTGCCGTCCCAGGCGCAGAGCGGAACCTTACCAGACTGAAAGCCCCTGCAACTGCCACGCCTGCGCCTACGTTGCCGTTTACCATCATAATGACAACACACACAATCGCCGGAATGGTGGCAATCGTCACGATAAAACTTTTGGAATATGTATTCTTGTACATATACATCACTGATATCATCAACCCTATAACAAGTGCGCTGACAATACAAATCATAAAGTCTGCCACCGATATAACGCCTGCCGTCTCTGCGTCAAATAATCCCCTGAAAATATTTTCCATCGTTCTACTCCTCCGTCAGGCTATAAAGATTTTTTCCGCCTGTTCCCTTTGATTCCTGCAAATTATTTTTTCATATGCTGTCCCGTATTTTGAAAAAGATGTCTTGTAAATCTTTTCCTGTGTCAGTATCTTTGTCATCCAGAGCGGGATGCCGCCCGAAGTTTTGATTTCCAGCAGTACGTCATCCTCGTCAATAAGCCGCTCTCCCCATACCTCTTTTGAAAGGGAAAGTTCATCCTGACGGGCAAGAATATTTTCGTCGAAAGTCACCCGGAAGTCACTGCCGTCCAACGCATAAAACGCTTCACGCTCATAGGATAGAAACACTTTGGGTTTCAAGGTCTGGTAAAACTGAAAGAAATAGTCAAGCTCATTCCCAATCTGTGACGCTTTCGGAAATGGTGTTTCCTTAACAAGCCATTCCAGCGTCTCAAGCTGGGTAAGGGATTCACGCCGTTTATACACCACATCATCATACTTTTTCTTAAGTTCAATAAAAACCTCATCCTGTGCCGCTGCCTGTTTGTAACTTCTAATGCGGAGCTTTTCCTTATAAACAGGCTTCTCTATGGAGCGCCGCACCAGTCGGTATGTATCTGTATCAAAGTAAATGTTCCTGATTGTTGTATGCCCGAAATCGTCCAGCCGCATATGCGGAAGCATCGCCTCAAGAACTGCTGCCCTCTGCCTCCTGGACAACCTGTATTTCATTTCATAACGTTTAAACACAGCCTGATATGCCATAATTATCCTCCATTCCTGTACAAGTAAATTGTTTTGTGATGGGAAAAGTATATGACGGTAAACTTAAATGAAGCTTAAATATGGTGTGTTTATTTTGTGAAATTCTGTTGTCTTTCCAAATTAATCATTGCTATTTTTTCTAAAAAAAGCATATACCGCTCCTGTTTTGTATAGTCTATCTCATTAAATACAATTCTAAAAAACCCCTCCCCGGTATTTGAAATGACTACATTGGGAAAATGAAGGCAAAGTATAAACATCCCATACAAATCAAATATGGTTAAATGAATATCCCCCCTTGCTTCGTCATGGGAATATTTATTGTATAAATCCGGCAGGTTGATTATATAGGCGTTTGCCTTGCAGCTTTTTGTAGCTATTATTTTGTCATTAATATCCTTCCATATTTTCTTATAAAATGCTTCGTTTGCATGAATCACAGCATTTTTCAGACCTAACTCCCTTTCAATATAGTCCTCCAATATCTTACTGTCACCGTAAATAACCCGAACAGAACTTAAAAAAACAAACCTGCAAAACGCTATTCCGATTTTTTTCAGACGACCGTGTGCGTACCAATTCCTAGTGTTTTTCAGCAGCATTGTCAGAGCGTGGATATTGATATCCTCTATAGCTGGGACTGTATCTGTTATATACTTCTTATCAAGGCTTTCCCAAAAGGACACCAAAATACTGACCACATTTTTCGTGATTCTCTCAATGTCTTCATTTTCCTTTAACGCAGAAATCTCATATTGTACCTTTTTCATTAAATCCTCAAAATATTTGTCTGGATAACTCGTTTTAAACTTATTACTTCTATAACAATTATATATATCAGGACTTTCAGTCTGGGCATGCTCACAGATATTCAAAACCATATTCCTGAATGCATAATATTCCCTGAGTCCATCCGTCTTTTCATTTCCAATCCACGCTTCCAATTTGCCTTTGTCTTTTTTATTTATCTTATTTTTGACAATCAACCCAGTCTGCGCTATTAGCTGAAAAAACGCCTCATTCGTTTCCACCTCCCCATTCGTATTTGTCTGGGAACCGTGCAGCGGCGCTATATCCTGAATAAGTATTTTTTTAATTTCCTCATAGGCTTTTATCCCTTTATAAGAATTATTCTTTAAAGTCCTGATGATCCTCCCCTTTAATGACGGCACTATATCAGCATTCTGAATCAGCCACTCATCCTGTCCTGCATCTCTCTTTTTCCAGCCCCTTACCACCTCCAGAATCCTTTCCTTTTCTTTCAGCTCATCATCCGTCTCCATAATGTATGCGCTCAAAAATGCAATTCTGTCAATAGGATATCCCCTTGATACAAGATACATAAATATCAAAAATCCTATATTGGCATTAGTGATTGCATTCATGGCAACATGCTCGTTCAGTTTCGCCTCATATGTCTTCGGTATTTCCCATTCTAATTTAATATCTAACACAATCTTGTCAAATCCGCCAAAATTATCCGACGTAATTAATTCAAATGCCTGCATTGGCGTATTACAATAGGATATCATATCCTGATGCTTCTGTAAGTTTTCGTTTTTCATAAAAAATTGTTCTTCTGTGTCGTCATCATTGATAACCAACACTCTCTTAAACCTTTTTATATCCATCATACAGTTCCTCCATCACATATAAAGATCCGCATCTATATACATCTTTGTCACAAAAAATCCATCTTCTGTCTCGTCTGTACTGACAAAGCTTTCTTTTTCGGGATTCTCAAAATTTATCCTCTCCAGCATTACCTCAGTTGCTTTTAACCCGTTTCCTGCCCTGTTATCCGAAAAGCTCCTGTCCCCGATTCCATTTATCATTTCAACAACAATATAGTTCTCATCTTCCTCTGTATTTTCTGTGTATATTTTGAGATGAAACTTCCTACCGCTTCCGTAATCTCCATACGTCAGCGCATTTGACAGCACTTCTACAATTCTCGTATATAGGAATGATGTCCCCAGCTCCTCCTCGTTCAATTCAAGGTCTGCCAAATCTCTGGATAGCTCTATCACAACATTCAACTTGTCATGATACATTTTATATAATGCATCCATCTCCCTTGAAGAATCCCAGAGCTTACTGTTTATTTGTTCCGAATCAATTCCTGCCTGGGACATTTTTTCCAGTATAAACATAAATCTTGCCTTTTGTGCATTCTCTGCCAGCTGCAAAGAAATCTGATTTATTGCCTTATACGCAATCTTTTGTATGGATATTCCGTTTCTGGTATTTTTTTTCTTCGCCCTGCTAATGTTTTCCCGTATTGCTCCCTTTGAGACAGATACATTATGCACCATTTTCAAAAGCCTGCACTCATTTTGCGTGATAACTTCATTAAAATAGATATACATGATTTTGCTGTACAAATGTCTGTTTTTTTCATCCTCCCTTAAACAGTTTGCAACTTCGGCTATCAGTGCCGGTTTTATAATATTCTCTATCGAATGGGAATAATCTTCCACCATTTTTTCGTTCTTCCTTATCAGTCTGTCTTTTTCAACATTGAGCTTGATCTGTTTTGCCAGTTCCAGGTTGCGGTACTGTTTTTCAGATACATTTACCGGCAGGTTTAAGAACTCTCTCCTGTAGATTGGTGCACCGTCCCTGTACTCTGTGATCTTTCCATAATATTCATATTCGTCCCCTATTTTCTCGGCGCTTAAAGTTCTTTTAACAAATTCATCTAAAAAAATTATATACTTACACACCTTACTATCATCACCTTTTTTTATTACGCCGGATAACCCTTCCAGTATATCCTTAAAAGATTTGATTTCATTATCACAAAGATTTGATAATGTCTCCAAATCACTTATCGCAGCAAGTGACAATTTTCTCATGGGATTTGAAATAATAATTTCGGGCAATAACATTGAGAAATCAGCGCATTTTATTTTTTCTTGTTCAACAGACAAATTTTGGGGTTCTGCCAGCATCTGTAATTCACCTGTAATTTCCCCCTTAGCGTGTTCCATTAAAAGCAATATATCGTATATATTCTCTTTTTCTTCATCCGTTTGAAAATCCTGTTCATCTGCCAGACATATTTCCAGGAAGCTTAAAACATATATATATAATTTTGGTATGTCAAAATTATATATCGCCATACTTATTGCATTGAAAAAACAGACAATGTCCTGTTCAGATATCCCCTCACGAATCAATTCCAAGTACTGCCTGTCTTCGTCATCCATTTCATTTGTGTCATAAACTACTTGCAGCCCAAAATCATTCCCGAGGCACAAATGCAGTCCCTGCAAAATAAAAAAATTGCAGTATACAGCAAACGCTGTCACAAATTCTTCACTCCACCCGTTTTCTGTAAATATTTCATTTAACCATTCCAGGGCAATAGCTCTGACCCCGGCACATAACTCCTTGTCACATTTATCAAAAAAATTATTTCCTCTATCTTCCGCCAACTCATTTAATTTATCCATATAATCCTGAACTACCTTGTACATAAAACTCCTCCTGGACTTCTTTCCATTTCCCGCATCCTTGCCATGCTATTCAGTCACATTCCATCATTTTAACAATGGCACTGTACTATGAAAGCAAGGCATCTGATTATAATAAACAGATGCCCGTCAAACCTGCAAGTAATATTTTCAGTCCCGCAACAGCGAGATAATGCTGACAATTCCACTGACAACCTGGCACGTAACCTTAACCATTTTGATAATACTCATTGCATTTCCCCCTATTCAAAAATCTCAATAACAGCCACAACTGCCTTGGCAACATTTTTAATCATTCTTACCCATTCTTCAAATCCCATATTTATACCTCCGTATTTTTGAAATATTAATAGCTGCTTCATATGTATTAATTTTCAATTGAGATTTTAATGTTCAATGCCTAAAGCCAGTTTAATGCCTTTGACAAGCGCTGCCGAATAATTCACCTTGTGTTCCTTTGCAAGAATATCCAGAGACTGCGGTATCGTAACGTTCTTTTTGACATATACTTCTTTTGCAGCGTTTCTATAATATGGCATCCAGATATGAATATAAATAACGTCGGATGCGCTTTCATTTGGAACCGGTAATTTCTCGTTTCGTTCCTCATAACTGAGTATTTCGTGCGCCAGGTATTCCTGTGCGGAATGAATAGCATCCTCTCTTGCTGCCTCCTCTACAATACTCATATCAGGAAAGTCCAGAAATGTAATCTGATACATGTTTTCATTACATGTTATTTTTGCAGGATATACATAATTTTCTTTCATCTTCATCCCCATCTGTGCGCTGCGTCACGCACTGAATCAATCAGTTGAATCCGCTTTTTTATTCAACCTTATCGTTTCAAGGAAGATTGTAATCTGTGTTGAATTTTATAATACAGATTATAATCTTCCTTGATTGTTTTGTCAACAACTAAAAATAAAAACTTTTTATTGATTATTTCACCTGGATAATTTATAATTTTACTGTAAAAGCCCTAAAATTTTCAAACAGGAGTACGCACCTGCTGCGGACTCCGTACATGCGCCAAGGTGCGTCCTTTGCATTTTGTGTGCATAAGATATGCTAAATATGCAGCCCATAACAGTTTAATCGTTAATATATTGGAAACCATTAACTGTTTTCTATAGGAGGTTGCATATGACATTTCGTGAAATCGAGAAAATCCTGAAAGCCAATAACTGGCTCTTAATCAGAACGGGAAATCTGACCTGCCAGTACCAAAAGGCAGGCATTCCTTATACCATTATTGTCCCAAACCATAGTGATAAGGAGCTGACAACTGGCATAGTAAAGGATCTTGAAAAAAAGACAGGTCTGTCTCTTCGGAGATAGACCTGTCTTTTTGTTCATGGGAATCAGCCGCAAATCTGCCTATTATATCCCCTACACCTCAACAAGCTGCAAATCATACAGCTTCTTATACATTCCATCCAGCTGCAAAAGTTCCTGATGCGAGCCACTTTCCTTGATTTCACCTTTGTGCATGACGATGATCTTGTCGGCGTGCTGGATTGTAGAAAGTCTGTGTGCTACCATGATGGTTGTCCTGCCCTCCATCAGCTTTTCCAATGCCTGTGTAATCAGACTTTCTGTCTCAGTGTCAATATTTGCCGTCGCCTCGTCCAACACCAGTATCGTCGGCTGATATGCAAGCGTCCGTGCAAAGGAAAGAAGCTGCCGCTGCCCTGCCGACAATGTGCTGCCGCGCTCCGTAACCGGCTCGTCAAAGCCCTGCGGCATTTTGCTGATAAAAGTATCCGCATTCACAAAGTGGGCGGCGCGCTCTATCTCCTCCCGCGATATCTCCTCGTTATTCAGTGAAATATTCCCCTTGATATCCCCCGTAAAAATAAACACATCCTGCTGTACCTGACCAATGGCATGACGCAAGGCATCCTTGTCAATCTCCCTGATGTTCACGCCGTCTATCAATATTTCGCCTTTCTGGACATCATAGTAGCGCCCTATCAGATTCAGTATGGACGATTTCCCGGCACCCGTAGCGCCCACAAATGCAACCTTTTCCCCCGGCGCAATGGTAAAACTTACATCCTTCAATATGTAATCATCCTTTTCATAAGCAAACCATACATGGCGGAACTCTATCTTTCCTGTGATCCGCACACTACGCGGATTTTCGGGATTTACGATTTCCGGCTCTTCATCCAATATCGAAAATATTTTCTCCGCAGACGCAAGCGAAGACTGCAGTGTTCCAAACTGTTCCGCCAGCTCCTGAATCGGCTCAAAAAAGGAACTAATATAATTGATAAATACAAAGAGCGTCCCCAGCGAAACCGTCCCTGCCAGAACAGATGCGCTCCCCTGCCCAATTACAATCACCATCGCAATGACAGAAAGCATATAAATAGATGGGCGGAAAATGGCAAATGTCATAACCTCGCGCCAGTTCGCCTTGAAAAGCTGTTCACTTTTCCACTCAAATTCTTCATACTTTTCCTTCTCCCGCGCAAATATCTGTATCAGCTTCATGCCTGATATATGCTCTGACAAAAACGTATTCAACTCTGTAATGCGCGTCCTAGTAATCCGGTACGCTTTCCTTGACAGATATCGGAAAAAAAATGTCAGCGCCGTGACAATCGGAATTAGCAAAAAGGAATAGAGTGCCATCTTCACATTAATCGAAAGCATGACAACTGCAAATCCAATAATCTTAACCGTGTTCTTAAACAGCTTTGCCAGAATCTGTGAAAATAGCTCGTTGACAGCCTCCGTATCGTTTGAAACCCTTGTAACGAGTTTTCCTACAGGCTGCGTATTAAAAAAATTCACGGACAGACTGTGAATGTGTGTAAATACCTCTGCGCGCATCCTGTAAATAATGGACTGCCCTACATTCTGCAAAATCCATGTGTTGGCTGCATTGAACGCAAAACCAAGCAGCAGCAGCAATGCGTACAGTGCCCCTGCATATAAAATACCACAGTACGCCTCCCCAATTGCTAGTCCTGTCTGCCCATAACTGCTGATATAATTGTCAATCGCATTGCCAATTATAATGGGCTTATATAATTCCACGCCAATCAGCGCCACGACAAGAACCGAAGAAACTATCATCATCCATTTATGCGGTGTCAAATAAGCTAACAGTCTTTTCATACAAAACCTCCCGCCGCCCTTTTTTCTCCAATTGCAGCTTCCAGCTGTTGTTTCTCAAACATTTCCTTGTATATGCCGCCAAGTGCCATCAATTCCTTGTGATTCCCGCATTCCTTAGCCTCTCCATCCTCCAGAACAAGAATCTTATCCGCATTCTGTATCGTCGAGATACGATGTGCTATCAGAATCGTCGTTTTTCCGCTTCTATTTTCTTTCAGGTTATGCAGGATCTTTTCCTCGGTGTCCGTGTCCACTGCAGAAAGCGCATCATCCAGAATCAGTATCGGCGCGTTCTTTTTCAACGCCCGTGCAATGGAGCTTCTCTGTTTCTGACCGCCTGACAGCGTAACACCGCGCTCACCCACAATGGTCTCATACCCATCCGGAAACGCAATAATGTTGTCATGAATACATGCCGTCTTTGTCGCCTTTACGATTTCCTCCATCTCCTCATTGTCCGTTCCAAATGCAATATTGGATTTCAGGGTATCCGAAAACAGAAAATTATCCTGCGGCACATAGGCGATATTTTCACGCAGCACTTTCAGGGGAATCGTGTTGATGTCCCTCCCATCAATAAAAATCATACCCGGCTTTGTGTTATACAGATGCAGCAGCAGGTTGACAAGCGTAGATTTTCCGTTTCCAGTTCGTCCGATAACAGCAAGTGTTGTCCCCGCCTTGATGTCCAGACTGATGTCCTTCAATGTCGGCTCGCTGTGTCCCCTGTGAATAAACGTAAGGTGATTCAGGCGGATATCACCACGAATGCTGTTCACTGACGCCACATCCGCTCTGTCCGCTATCTCAGGCTCCTGTGCAAAAACCTCCTGTATTCTCTTAATACCAGCTCCCCCCTGCGAGAACATATTAATCGCTTCTCCACATGCTATCATTGGCCACACAAGCATTGTAATATACTGGTTAAAAGCGACAAAACGCCCAATCGTAATTTCCCCGTTTAGCGCAAGCCAGCCGCCATACAGGAGCGTCAGCAGGCTGCTCACTCCGATTACCACATCCAGAAGCGGAATGACAATGGATTCCATCTTCGCTATCCCAAGATTTTTCTTTTTTGCATTTTCATTTGCTTTTGCAAACGCCCTGATTTGTGACCGCTCGCGCACAAATGCTTTCACGACACGAACACCTGAAAAACTTTCCTGCACAAAATCTGTAAGCTCTGACACCGCCTCCTGCCGCTCCAGAAAGCGCTTCTGCATTATTTTCCCATAATACAGCTCGCCCACGGCGATAAAAAACATCGGAATAATGGCTATTAATGTCAGCTTCACACTGACATAGACCATCATCTGCCCAATTACCATGACAGTCATGACAACCGCGTCAAATGCTGCTATGACAGCGGGACCTATTGCCATGCGTACTGCGTTCAGATCACTTGTAAAACGAGTCATCAGATCGCCCGTCTTGTGTTCATTGTAATACTCCACATCCAGCGTTTCCAGATGGGCAAACATGTCATCCCGGATTTCACGCTCGACCCCGCGCGCCGCGCCAAATATAAAGTAACGCCATAGAAAACGCCCCACTGCAAGCGTTAAACCGATTCCCATTATCAAGCCAATGTTCCGAAGCACACCGTTCATTTCTATCGTCCGCGCCGCAAGTCCGTCCGTGATAATACCTGTCACCTTTGGAATATAGAGATTTGCAAAATCCAGTACAAATAAAGTAATGATTCCGCCGACATACTGCCCTTTGTGGCGCCTGATATACTGCCAGATAAATTGAAGCTGTTCCATTTTGACCATGCCTTTCTATATTTACGAGGTAATTACTAACTTGTTTATTGTTTTATAACAAACAAAACATGACAACAGTGCGTCATGTTTTGTTTGCAGTTTCTTCTTCCTATATTTATTCTTTTACAACATCGAAGCCCGCAGCTCCTCCGCACTCTTTGCACTTAGATATGCCGGCGCAACGTCAAAAACAGTTTTACAGCCGCTTTGTCCCTCTTTTGCAAGGCGTTGCGCAGCCCTCGCATATGCGACAAGAACACTTGCGGTAAATTCCGGATTAGAGTCCAGCTTTAAGCTGTATTCAATTAAATGCTTATTCTCCTTCTCCCAGCCTGTCACGCCGCTTCTCAGCACAAAACCGCCATGCGGAATCCCGCTGTGGTTTGCGAGCAGCTCCTCCTCGCTGATAAAGTGCACGGTTGTGTCATAGTCAGCAAAATAGTTGGGCATGGTTTTGATTGCCTCCTCAACCTTTGCGGCATCCGCACCATCCTCTAAGACAACAAAACATTCCCTTGTGTGTTTCTGCCTTGTTGTAAGCTCTGGATTGCTGCCAGAACGGGCAGCCTCAAGGGCAGATTCGACAGGAATCGTATACTGCTTCGCATTTTTGACACCCTCTATGCGGCGGATGGCATCCGAATGTCCCTGACTCACCCCTTTGCCCCAGAACGTGTAATCCTTTCCCTCTGGCAGTATAGCATTTGCATAAAGACGGTTTAACGAGAACATTCCAGGATCCCATCCCACCGAAATAATGCCGATGTGTGAACTCGCCTTAGCTGCTGCATCCACATTTGCAAAATGCTCCGGAATCTTTGCGTGTGTGTCAAAACTGTCAATGACATGAAAATATTTCACATACTCCGGTGTCTGTCTGGGCAAATCCGTCGCACTGCCTCCGCAGATAATCATCACGTCAATCTTATCCTTCCATTCTGCAGCCTCTGCAATATTGCAGACTTTTGCTGTCTTTGTCAGAATGGAAACCGACTCCGGACTCCTGCGGGTAAACACTGCCGCAAGCTCCATGTCGTCATTCTGCCGAACCGCGCACTCAACGCCGCGGCCCAGATTGCCATATCCCAAAATTCCAATACGTATACTCATTCTGATAACCTCCATCGTATGAATCACTGTAAAAAACGTTATTTTTGCATCAGTGTCTGCCTATATTTTCTCCATAACTGCAGGAAGCTGTGAAAACTCCTCCAGAACATAGTCAGGCGACTTCGCCTCCCCAAATCCATATTTTGCAAAGATAAACGGGATTCCTGCGATTCTTGCCGACTCCTCGTCACCTGCAGTATCGCCGACATAAACCGCCCTGGTCACGCCATTGCGCTTCATGATAAGTTTATTGTTCTCACCCTTGGAAAACAGATTGTTTCCCCAGCACTCAATATCGTCAAAATAATCCGCAAGCTTATGCGCCTTAATAAAACTCTCGATATATCCCTTCTGGCAGTTGCTCACCACAAAAAGCTTATAACTTTTTTTCAACTCGGTGAGCGTCTCTTCAAGCTTCGGGTAAAGAATCCCTCCATGCTCACTCAAATAGGCATTCTCAACCTCGCAGCACTCTTCCATCAGTTTTTGCTGTTGTTCTGCCGTCGTGTTTGAAAACAGCCTGCCAGCTATATCTGTCATGGGAAGTCCAAGGCAGCCCTCCAGCTCTTCAGACGAAATTGGTTCTTTTCTGTACTCTGGATGATTTGCCACAACCTGATTCCATGTCTTGCGGATTCCCTCCAGTGCATTCCACATTGTTCCGTCCAAATCAAATATGATTGCTTCTACATTATTTGCCATACGAATCTCCATTCTTGCCAAAGTCTTAAAACTGTCCAAAAATAACTTGCGGCAAAGACATCATATAAATAATTCACTGTAGTCATAAGTTATTTATTAACAGTTACTCACATAATTTCCGCACCTGACGGCATTGTCTTCTCCGGTGTCATCAATGCAAGGTTTCCATCAGCGTCCTCCGCACACAAAAGCATTCCTTCCGACATAACGCCCGCAAGCTTCGCCGGCTTCAGATTGACAAGCACCATCACCTTTTTGCCGACCATCTCTTCTGGGCTATAATATGCCTTGATACCTGACACAATCTGTTTCACCTGTGAACCGACCTTTACCTGGCTGCACAGAAGCTTTTTCGATTTTGGCACTGCCTCGCAGGAGATAATCTCGCCTACCTGAAACTGCATTCTTGCAAACTCATCATATGTGATTTCATCTTTCGGCTCTATATTTATGACATCCGTGTCACTTTCTTTCGTCTGCACCGCTCCTGCCTCCGCCATCTGTCTTTCGGCAAGTTCCGCCACCTTAGCGTCAATTTCCTTTGGGTCAAGACGTGCAAAAAGAATTTCCGGCGTCTCCGTCACCTTTGTTCCAGACACATACATGCCAAATGTTTTTACCGAGTCAAAATCGCGGATCTGACTGTTTAACTGTGACATGATTCGCTGGGCGGTCTCTGGCATAAACGGCTCGAGCAGACCTGCGCCAATCGAGATTCCTTCTACCAGATTATAGAGGACGGTTGCAAGCCTGTCCTTCCTCGCCTCATTCTTTGCGAGCACCCATGGCTCTGTCTCGTCAATATATTTGTTGCAACGTCTAAATACATTGAAAATCTCTGTCAGCGCATCAGCGACCCGGAGCTCATCCATTTTCGCCTCAACCTTGTCATAAGCTCCCGTGACAGCTGCTTTCAAATCGTCGTCCACTGCCTCTTTGGCATCTTTGTTCTCCACCACGCCGTCAAAATATTTATTGCTCATGGAAATCGTTCTATTCACAAGATTTCCAAGTGTATTTGCAAGATCGGAATTCAGTCGTTCCACCATCAAGTCCCATGTGATGGAACCATCATTTTCAAACGGCATCTCATGGAGCACAAAATACCGCACCGCATCTACGCCGAACAGCTCAGCAAGGTCATCCGCATACATAATATTTCCCTTTGACTTGCTCATCTTGTCATTATTCTGCAAAAGCCATGGATGACCAAATATCTGATGTGGAAGCTTCTCGCCAAGCGCCATCAGGAAAATAGGCCAGTAAATCGTATGAAAACGGATGATATCCTTTCCAATCAGATGCAGATCGGCAGGCCAGAGTTTTTTATACTGGTCTGTGCTGTCTCCGTCTGCATCATACCCGATACCTGTAATATAGTTTGTAAGTGCATCCAGCCAGACATAAACGACATGTTTATCATCAAAATCTACAGGAATCCCCCACTTGAAGGAAGTTCGCGATACACACAAATCCTGTAATCCCGGAAGAAGGAAGTTGTTCATCATTTCGTTCTTTCTGGAAACAGGCTGGATAAATTCAGGATGTTTGTTGATATGCTCTATCAGCCTGTCGGCATATTTGCTCATCTTGAAGAAATATGCCTCCTCCTTTGCCGGTTTCACCTCGCGCCCGCAGTCAGGGCATTTTCCATCCTTTAACTGCGACTCAGTCCAGAAAGATTCACAGGGAGTACAGTACATTCCCTCATATGCCCCCTTGTAAATATCACCCTGATTGTACAGACGTTTGAAAATCTTCTGCACCTGCTTCTCATGAAAATCATCCGTAGTGCGGATAAATTTGTCATATGAAATGTTGAGCAAATCGCAGAGTCCCCTGATAGTCCCTGCAACATTGTCCACAAACGCCTTTGGCGTAACGCCCGCCTCCGCCGCCTTCAACTCAATTTTCTGTCCGTGCTCGTCTGTTCCTGTCTGGAAAAAGACATCATAGCCGTCCTTTCTCTTATAGCGGGCGATACTGTCCGCCAGCACGACTTCATAATTATTTCCAATATGCGGCTTGCCTGATGTATACGCAATAGCCGTAGTAATGTAGTATTTTCCTTTATTCTGCATTGATTGCCATCGCCTTTCCTCATTTCATATTTTTACGTACATTTTACATAGTAAACTCAATTATCTATAATTTACCATAATCGTCTGGTTTTGTAAATGAAAAAGCGTGACTTCTCGTTTGCAAAAAGTTCCTGTATGTTGCATTTTCAAAAGTTTTTCTTGTGATTGCAGTCATCAAATACAATATGGTATACTATAAATAAAAATGTTTCATTAACCATTGACTAGTACATTGAATATTAAGTTTTGGATAGTTTGGCGCAGAATATTTTTCTGAGCGTGCTGCTTCACAAACGCAGGCGTAGCGGTGGCTAC
>JAIECJ010000041.1 GCA_029068555.1 Lachnospiraceae bacterium | reverse complement strand
CAAATAAATATTAACTTTTTCTAAATAGTAGCATATGTTTTTTTATTTTTCAATCCTTATTTTCCAAATTGTGCAAATTTACATAACTTTTTAGTTATGTTTACCAATTCCGCCAATTCAATGGACAATAAATTTTCAGTTTATTATATACAACTTACCATATTTTATGATACTATATAAACATAACGGCATTACAATGTTTTCTTAATCCTTGTATTAATTGCCTGATATTTACTTCTATGCAGGCGTAGAGCGTGTTCGAAAATGCTTTCTGCCCGATATGCGTCATAATTTGTGGGAAATTTATGCCAAATGAAGGCGGCTCAGGGGGCAAAAGGAATGATTTTAGGAATTAAAAACGTTGTATTTATTTTTGATGCAGTCAAATTTTTTACACAGTAGCTTTATGCTGACGCCCAGATTGTCAGCAGTATGGAGGATTTTTATGTACAAATTATCAACCCAGTCACTGAAACCTGACATGGTTCTTTATGAGGACATCTACAGTCCTGCCGACGAGATTATTTTTAAGGCAAATACTGTACTGACACAGGAAAATATACAAACCCTGTTTGAATATAACTTTGATGAAATATTGTTGTGCGAACCCGATGAAATTAATATGACACGCTACAAGCATCTGCACCAGCATCCTCATTTTCAGCGTTTCAATGACGTATATGCAGTGACGCTTGACCTGTTCCACAAGATCATGCGCACCCTCGATACCGGTCTGGAGCTCAATATTCCCAAACTGATTTCACTGCGCGACGATATCATGTCAAGTGTACATAACGGCGAACAGCTGCTCGACTATCTGTACAATATGATGCCGAACGAAAACGAGATAACCTACAACCACTGTTTTAACTGCGGTCTGCTGTGCTATGTCTTTGGAAAATGGATTGGCATGAACGATGAGGATTTGGACAACCTGACTGTATGTGGATTTATCTTTGATATCGGCAAGACAAAGATTTCTGACGAACTTCTGTGGAAGCCGGACAAACTGACACCCGAAGAGTTTATTCAGATGCAGCACCACATCCATTTGGGATATGAGCTTGTAAAGTCCAGAAAACTTCCTCCCCATGTTGTCAGTGTCATGATTATGCATCACGAACGCTGTGATGGAAGCGGCTATCCTGCACGCTTAAAGGAAAATCGTATTGACCCCTTTGCCTTGATTTCCGCCATCGCCGACACATACGAGGCAATGACACATCCAAGGGCACAGAGAGTGGCGCTGACACCGTTTCAGGCTTTCCGCGTCTTTGAGGAGCAGGGACTTGACAAGTACGGTCCAAACATTATGCCCATTCTCACGCGCATAGCAAAAATGTACGTAGGCAGACGCGTGTGCGTGACAGGAAACCTTGAGGGAAAAATTACTGAGATTCACGACGACGCACTATCGCGTCCAACTGTAAATATCAACAATGTATTTTATGATCTCAGAACCAAACAGGGCGCAGAAATAACCCGTATGCTGTAGCACACGGGTTATTTGTTATTCTTTATTCTGAAAAATGTCCGATATCTTATCCTGTAGTTCGTCAGCCGAAAATTCACCTGCACTATCCAGCAGCTTATCCAAAGCTTCCTTTGCCTCGCTCAGTTTCTCTTCATCCTGGCTATATTGGCTGATATAATCTTTGATGGATTTTTCCAACTTCCCCTGTTCCTCGCTGCTGATACCCAGGGACGAAGCCAAATCATCATTTTTAAAAAAATCTTCCACCTCATTCGCAAAAGCTTTCTTGATTTCCTCCACTGCCTGCGTCTTAATGTCGCTCACGACACCACTTACATAATCCTCTGGTTTCTGTGAGGATATATCACCCTGACAGCCTGTGATTCCTGCGGCGAACCAGCCGCTTCCAATCAGCGCTGCCAGAATTATCGCTGCCTTTCTCACTGTTATTCTCCTTCTCCCTGTGTTGCCTTTGCCGCCTCAAGCGCCTTGTCCTGAATAATCTGTTTCTTTTTTTTCGGATTCTGTGATGTCACAGGCTTATCTGGCCATGCCATCGCCCGGATTCCGGGAGTCGTCGTACGGATTCTGAGGTAACTCTTTCCATCCTCAACAAACCGGATAATGGAAATATTTCTCCATTCATAAAATTCAAATGGCGCAAACTCTATCTTTATCTCCTTGAGCAGTCCCTTCGCCTCAAAGTTTACAAGTTTATCATCCACCCGCACTGGCATGGTATATATATATTTATTGTCAGTAGTCTGAATAATCGTCGTCTCAAAGAGTGCCGATTTCCCCTCCTTGCTGACCCGTATCGCCGCCATTGCCGGTACTGGAATATCTTCTACGTTCATACTGGCTTTTACTCCCTTCTACTTATTTATGCGTACAATCTCATTTTTTATTCCCCTGATGTCTGCAATATGCCTGTCCGGGAATTCTTCTATCCCCGCAAATATAGTCTATGCTGCCTGCCGGAAACTGTCATACAGTTTCCTATACAATACAAGACCGGCACACTGTTCCATATAATAGTATAATCTGACATTTCCACTATTGTCAAGTGAATGCACGACAAACACAATAACAATCATATAAGCATAAATAAGGATTTTTTGTGAACCTCTTTATTTTTTTTCATTTATATGATAAATTAATATGAGGTTTTGAAATTTATCCATGAAAAAGAATTGAAAGGACAGGTTATAGAAATGGCAAAGGACAAAAAAAAGAATGCAGAAACCAATGCAGAAACCAATGCAGAAACCAATAAAAAAGTAACCACAGAGGTTAGCAAGAGCAAAGCCAAGCGCGAGGAGCGCAAAAAGGAGGTTGCCAAAGAGCGGCGCCATAAGCGGACTGTCAGGATTACGGGTATTGTCATTGCGGCAGCGATTATTGCCGCTATCGCATTTGCGGCCGGAAAAAGCATCTATCTGTCGATAATCCGCACAACATCAGACTCCAATTTCAGTGCAGGTCTCACTGCAGACGGAAAGATTGACGGGGTGAATGTAAAGGATGTACTCAATCTGGTGGATTATGCAAATATCAATGTACCGGCTGAAGATGTTGCCGCAACAGACGAGGAGGTTGAGGCGGACATCAATGCCACGCTGGAATCCTACAAGGAACTCAGCACCGACACTTCCCTTGAAATTGCAGACGGCGATGAAGTAAACATTGATTATGTGGGAACCATCGACGGTGTCGAATTTGACGGCGGAAACAGCAATGGTGCGGGATATGATCTGACCATCGGCTCCGGCTCATTTGTCGATGACTTTGAACAGCAGTTAATCGGACACAAGCCTGGAGAAAATGTTACCGTTGAAGTGACATTTCCTGAGGATTACGATGGTGAAGAAGTTGCAGGAAAAGATGCGAGCTTTGCGGTCACCATAAACGGTATTAAGACAACACCCGAACTCACAGACGAATTTGTCGCGGAAAATTTATCGACCGACGACGGAGAAAGTTTTACAACAGCCGAGGAATATCGTGAATCCGTAAAGAATCGTTTTTATGAGCAGCATCTTGAAGAATATCTGACAGATTACATTATGGACAATTCAACCGTCAAATCATATCCCTCAGCATACCTGAAAGCGATTCAGGCTGTCACTAAATATGACGACGAAAATATGATGCAGTATTATAACCAAATGTTCTCCTCCTATGGAATGGCTGCCTATGAGAATGTATGGGACACAAGAACCGATGATATTAAGGATGAGCTGTCTTATGAGAAAGAATTGCGGGAACGCGCAAAAGAGACTGCAAAGACGGCACTTGTATATCAGGCAATTTACGAAGATGCAGGCCTTACGATTGACATGGATGCCGTCATTGCAGAGATGACAGAAGAAAACGGCGAAGAATACGTGGCAAACATGAAACAAAACTACGGTGACGGCTACATGGCACAGGCAGAAATCAGAGACACCGTCATCGACTATCTGAAAAATCTTTACAGCACAACTGCAAATCAGGAAATCGAGTAGGGAAATAACTTTCTACCCTACCTCCTCTGCATGGGGCTGTGCATAAAAGAGGCTGTCGGGAAATTTCCCGACAGCCTTTTCTATACAGGAGCAGATCTGTCCCGTACCAGTGTATCTATATCTGTATTTTTCGAATCTGCCCCCTGTTCCAACGCTCCTTTGGGCTGTATCGGATAGGTTTCCGCGATTTTATCAGGACTGCCCAAAAATCTACCAGTCAAGCGTAAATGCTGCAAACGCATCCTTCTGGGAAAAATGTTCTTCCTGATAGCGAAGCATGTATGCTTTTATCTCCGCGCTTACCCCCTCCATATCCGCGAGCAGTCCGTCAAAGTTTTCCTGTGTCACACCGCCTGCTTCTGCAAATATCCGATAATATTCCAAATCGTTTTTATGTTCTTCAATAATGAGTTCCCACGCCTGCGGCGTGTCCGTCCCTTTTGTGTGCCTTCCTAGATATTCTTTTAGCGCCGCATGTGTATCATCAGCTATCTTATATGGATGAAGCAGCCGGAAATAAACAATCCGCAGTTTCATTTTTCGCTTTTCCACGGGATAAGACTTAATATCATAATCCTTTCCCTCATAATCCTCCTCACCACATGTCCAGAGTTCCTCAAACCCGTCAAGGTCATCTAGCGCCACTAGTGCCATGAGTTTTTCATCCCATCGTTTCACCCAGGCATCATTACCCACAGCAACAGGATCAAACAAAAAGTAATCATGAAGCACCGTAACCGCAAGCGCAAGCATCCGCCCAAGTCCCTGAGACGCACGGAGTGCCTTTTCCTCATCTGATCCATCCAATATGATTTCCCGCAGTCTCTTGCAGCCAAGGAAAAGCTCCTTTCCCCTGCCCAGCGCATGATGCGGAACTGTGATAAACCGAAGTCCTTCTGCGTGTGCAAATGCCCAGTCCCCAATTTCCTCCACCGTGTTTGGAAGCGCTATCTCCCTGATTGTCTTGCAGCTTAAAAAAGCTTTCCGCTCTATTGCAATAACCGGCTTATCGTCAATCACAGGCGGAATGACAGCCTTTTCCCCTATACCCCGGTACTTTTTGATACAAATACCCTTTTTATAAAATTCATAAGCAAACTGCCCGCCGCCAGTGCCGGTATTTTCTATTTGTTTTTCTTCCATTCGCTTTCACCCTGTTACATGGTTTTATAACTCCAATGCATCAATTTCCTTCATAATGTCATCCTGTCGCTCATGCAGCATCAGTTCTTCGTTGTGTCGCTGGTAATCAGCGCTTCCGTACAAGCCGATAAAGCGCGCGCTGTACGCATTGACTGTCAGCTCTGTCACGAGGACGAGTACCTCATTTCCATCCATAAACGCAGCCTCACTAAACGCAAAAAGATTGTGGAGCCGTTCCTGAATTTTGTTGTTTTCTGTTTTCATCCCAGCTACTTCCGCGTCAAAAGCTGCCTTCATCGTCCCGAATCCCGCCGCCATATCCTCCGGCTTGTCCAATCTAAGTTTCTTTTCCATAGATTCAAGAAAGCGAATTACAGCCCTGTGTTTTCTCTTATCCTCACCCGACAGGGTTCCTGCATTTGTCATGGAATCTACCAGCTTCTGCCTGTTTACAATCTGGTTTCTTATCTGTCCCTGCACAAGCACTGCTGTGTCTGTCTCACTGTCGATTTGGGCATCTTTCTCACACAGTGCCCGTATGGCTTTTAAAAGCCGCATCAGGTCAGTCAGATAATCGGATTTCTCAAGATTTTCCTTCATTTCACTTTCAAGCTTGTCAAGCAGCATCCCTAACAGAGAGAGACGCTCGTCAAACTTCGCAATGCGCGCCCGCTCCACAACCTGAGCGGAATTTGTCCCCTCGAGAATCTCCTCGATTTTGTAATCTTTTTTGTACTTGTTATACAGCTCATAATAAGCCGTAAATTCCTTTACAATCTTCTCGTTATGGAGATATTGTCCGACAAGTGTTTCGTCTACGACAAGCCCTTCCTCCTCGCACAACAGCATCGTGGCAGATAAATCCTCCCATCCTCGCGCTGTTACGTAGGACCTCCCGCCAACATTTGTCTCCACACGGTAGAAATCGTTCTTTTTCATGTCAAGATAGGTGACCACAGCATTGTGGATACCCTGCTTCAGTGCGTACTCCTTCCACGTAGCATAATCTGCCTCAACCTCGACAAGTTTCATTCTGTCCATGGTCACCACGTCGAACTCACGCACCGATTTGTTGTATTCAGGCGGGTTTCCAGCTGTGACAATCACCCACCCGTCAGGAACTTTGTGCCGCCCAAACACCTTATACTGGAGAAACTGCAGCATGGAAGGTGCGAGTGTCTCCGACACACAGTTTATCTCGTCAAGAAACAGGATGCCCTCCTCAATTCCGGACTGCTCCATCACTTCATAGACAGACGCGATAATCTCACTCATGGTATACTCGGAAATGTCATATTCCATCCCTTTATAGCGCTTATGTGAAATAAATGGGAGACCGAGCGCGGACTGCCTTGTATGATGCGTCATAGAATAGCTCACCAGCGCAATGCCAAGCTCCTGCGCAACCTGTTCCATGATGGCAGTTTTTCCAATACCCGGGGAACCAAGCAGAAAAATAGGGCGCTGGCGCACCACTGGGATGCGGTATTCACCATATTCATCTTTTTTCAAGTATAATTTTACAGCGTTTCTGATATGCTCTTTTGCCTGTTTGATATTCACTGCATCAAACCTCCTTCACTTGCAATCTCCTCTAGAGCGTGTTTGAAAAATCATTCCTGTCACCTGCATAACGACGCCAAAGCGCCATATTCACCACTTTGCGTGATATTTGCACCAAATTCAGTCACCGTAAGGCATTGCCCTTTATGCCTTTGACCCCTTTAAATCCTCAGCTGGAAGTACCAGCTTAACTGCCCATGGGGGAATGGGCGGTTTCTCGAAATCATCCTCGAGAAACACAAATGCCGTATCGTAATTGTGGGGCGGCTTATGCTCTGGAAATACACCATAACCGTCCGTAAAGTAGATGAGTCCTTTTAGGTTCTCAAATTCCCCGTTCTCTATCGCCTGGTTCACATATGCAAATACCGGTCTGAAATCAGTCGAGCCAAATCCCTCTAACTGTTCCTCGCGCATAAATGCCTCAAACTCGTCATCATTTGTAATCTTTGTATCGCGGCGCACCTCGGAATCGCACTGTATAATGTGGATATTCACTTTGCGGAAAAAATTTTCACTGCTTTTCAGAATGCCATATGTTTTATTCAGAAATTCCTGAACAATCTTACCGCGGCAGGATCCAGAGGTATCTATAGCCACCACAAACTCTTTTATCTTGTTGACATCCTTATACTCAAGCGGTTCCACAAGCGGCAGATTTCCATAAAGAGATAATCCATACGTATAATATACATAATCAAACTCGTCGTCATTCACCCGCATATCCTCGCCCGACACGCTGAATTTTCTCAGGAAGTCGCCATAGTCATAGTGCTCCTTTGCCGCCTCCTCAAGATTTTGCAGCATCGTCTTATCATCGGATTTATCCTCCGAAAATGACTTTAGTTCGGCTTTTATCCGCTCACTGATTTTCTTCCACTGCGCTGCGGTAATTTCCAGCGTCTCTGCCGCCGTCCATCCCTCATGTTCGTCACGTTTAAACAGCGTGCCGAGCTCCAACAGCTCACTCACGTCAGGCCTGTCTTTTGTGAAGCTCCTGTAAATTCTGTCTGCAGTCAATGCCCCTGCGCGCGCTTTCCACTGTGCAAGAACCCCCCTGCGCTTGTCGTCCCCCACTGTCTCCATACCTGACAGATTGAGGGACATCACTGTATTCTCCACCGCCATATCGACAGCCACATCCCAAAGCTCCTGCTCTACCCTGTCATATTTGTATGCGTGGCTAAAGATACAGTGGAGCAAAATATGAAGATACAGTTTCGTGACATTATTGGGATTTTTTTTGTAGAGACGGATAATCACCAACGGGTCATAGCGGATGACAGATGCATCACAGCAGACCTTATCCGTTCCTGTCACTGCCTGCAATTTTAACTCCGAAAGCGCCACATCAAGAAAGCGCAGATTCATAAGAAGCCTGTCTCTGGACAGGCACATTATTTTTTGCGCCAGATTTGTAATTTCCGTATTTTCCACTGTATACCTCCATCGCGGCAGTCCCGCTTGCGGATTTCTGTCAAAAGCGTCAAGAAAGGTTTAATATCTCCCCGCTGCAGGCCTCCTCCATAATTGCCTGCACATCAGCGCCGTCGAGATCGAGTCCCTGTGCGCTGACAAAATGTGTATTCCGTATCCCGTACAACCGGCAGAGGGCATTTGCATAATCAAAGCCAAAATTGCAGTCACCGATATACCCGCCGCTGGTCGTCACATAATACATATCCTGTGCCGCACAAAGTCCTATCGGCGTTCCATCCTCGGCGTATGTAAATGTTATGCCGTCCACACTCGCCGCCTCAAAAAATATCTTTAACGATGATGGAAAAGACATATCCCAGTAGGGTGCGGCGATGACCAGCATATCCGCCTGCGCCACAGCGTTTGCGTAGTCAAACATTGTGTCCGAAAGCTGTCCCGCCGCAAGCAGTTCCTCACGTCTCTGAAGTCTCTCATAATTTAGCGGAAGCAGATTTTCAGTGGAAAGCCTGATTTCTTCAATCTTTAACGCCATATCCTTACTGTTTGCTTCCCTGATACGCTCGAGCAGATACTCTGCCAGAGCCAGTGTTCTTGAATCTTTGCCACGCACACAGGCATTAATAAAAAGTAATGTAGGCATCTTATTTCTCCTTATATTCTGAAACCGTTCAGACTTCGGCCTGCTATGACCAGACAGTACACAAATACAGTGAAAATTAAGTCTGGGATAGTTTGACGCAGACTACTTTTCTGAGAGTGCTGCTCCACAAACGCAGGCGCATCGGCGCTGCATCAAGGCTTGGGGAGTAGATGGGTTACACTAGACTAAACGGCTGTCAAACTTCACCTTAACAGACACTCTGGCACCTCATACGCCATTCTCTCATACGCCTTCTCAGACGGATGCAGATGGTCGCCACTGTCATATCCCTGCTCAAACGCAGCGGGATTGACACTGTCGCAGAGTGCTCTGTCAAAGTCAATACATCCCTGAATTTCCGATGTTGTTCTTATCCACTCATTGACAGCGCAGCGCAGCTCGTCCCGAAACGGCTCGTAAGTACGCCAGCCATAAATCGGAAGCAGTGTTCCTATATAGACTTGAAGCCCATACTCTTTTGCCTGCGCTATATAACGCTGCAGTCCCTGTATCAAATCATCTGCTGTCGGCAGATCACTCCACGGGCGAAACGGATTGACCTCCACACCCACAGGGTGAATAATGTCATTGATGCCATGCTGAATAATAACAGTGTCCGCACCGCTGACCTGTGCCTCCCTCGGAAAGCGGATTTCTCCCTTTAATCCATAGGAATCATACGTAATATTATCATACTGCCGCAAAATTCTCGTTCCGCTCGCTGCCCGTCGCACAACAGCAGTATGCGCGAGATTCTCAGATAATAACCGCAGTGTCAGATAATCCGGCCAGGACTGTGACGTGATACTGTCACCATAACATATCACTGCCCTGTTTGTGCTGTCTGTCTCTATTTCCACATTGCAAAGAAAATAAAACCAGTTTGTATTTCTGGTCAGATCCAACGGAAGCTTTGCGCTCTGCGCATAATCGCCTACTGTGTAAAATCCCTTTGACAACGGACCTGTAATCAGTACCGCCGAGCGCATTTGTGTAAATCCATCCAGATAAAAGCTGACACTAATGTCATTTTCCCGCCGCACACGAAAGCTGATTTCATCGCTGACTGCGGCTTTCCCTGCCGGTATGGTCACACTTTTGCTGCCATTGTCAAAGGTAACGGGTGTACTGGTTTGTTCTACGATTTCGCGCCCGCCGTCCACACTGTCAGCCACATAGATATGACTAATTGTCACAGGCTCCGTTCCGCAGAAATTGTCCAGTGTTATTTTTATTCTTTCTCCGTCAAACATGGGGCGGATAGGGTATCGAAGCGTCAAATCCTTCGCGTAGTTTTCCGGTCTCCTGTCCGCAATTGACATCGCGTTTCCCCATGTCGTCACATATTTTTTCTTATTCTGTTCCATGCCACTTGTCCTTTGCATTTTATCCTTGCACCTATAATCAGTATATTATTATATCCAAGTCATTATTATAGCATGAAATTGTTTTTACTTCAATTATAACGTTATTGCTGCACATGATATTTGGTAACAGTTCAGCCTAGAGCGTGTCTGGACGGTAACGCCTGCGCCATTGTCTGGACAGCAGCATTGCCGCCGTCATAGCGGTCACAAGCATTGCCGCCCCTGTCAGCGCAAGCACAATACGCCCATACGGAGTTTTCGACGGCTTGTTGATAAACTGTACCAATTTGTCTGTTGTCACAAGGAAATCAGCAAGCGCTTCCTGTTCCCCCTGAAAGGTTTGAATTTCATTTCCGGCAGCATCTTTTACTCTGTACAAAAGCGCAAGCTCCTCGTTGCATTGTGCGATTGTAATGTCCATTTGCTCTCCTTCCCCGCAAAGCTCCATATAATCCCAGCTGTCAATTACATCACCTGTCTTGTTGACGAGGACAAGCTCCGCTTCGGAAAGCTTGAAATTATCCGTTACTGAGACGCGAACCTGCTGCGACTCCACATCATATAGCATACCAGTCTCAACGCCGTCAACCACAACCTTTGGCGGCGTATTGTCTATAATAAATGAAATTTTATCTCCATGGATGTCTGTCGTGTTGTTTACTTCATTTCCGACCCTGTCCCTGGAGTAAAGGCTAATCCGGTATGTTCCCTCCTCTGCAAAATTGTCTTTTTTAATACGGTAAACATAGGTATACCCCTTCTCCGCCGAACCCATTATCTCCTTGTCATATACGGCGCTGTAACCAAGCGCTCCGTTTCTCGAGATATAGATTGCAAAATGTTCGACTGTGTCAATATTCATCTCAACAATCTGAATGTCTTCCAAATCGGTGTATGTGATATACTGCCTCTCCATCAAATCTGTTATCTGAGCCAGATCATACGCAGACCCCTTTCTGTTTAATGAAAAACGATATGTGAGCACTGACTCATTTCCTGCTTTGTCGCGCGTTGACACCGTAAGGTAATAGATATTGTCTTCCTTATCCGTCATATCAGAAAGTGTAAACCGATAACCAATACCATTTTCTTCATTCAATGCAGCTGTCTCAATAGTATTCTGCACGATATCACCGACTCCTGTTGTGACTGTTATCACTGTGTCCTGCGTTTCCATATTAAAATCCAGCACAGATATCACTGGACAAACTGCCCCGCAGTTGGCGGAACCGTCTGTGATTCCTTCAATAAAAATCATCGGCGCAATGGTATCAATCACAAAATCCGCCTCTGACTTATCAGCTGGATTACCCGGATCATTCTTGTTTCCTGCCAGATCGGTATAGCTGCATACAATATGATACGCACTGTCGCCGTCAAATGTAAAGTGAATTGTGTGCACATTTCCATTATGACTCCATATGCCCTTCTTTGATGCTGACACATTGTCTATACTAAAACCATCTTCACTAAAGTTGCGTTCTATAACCGTTATCACGGCCGTAACAGCTGTATTATAATAATTCTCATGGAAAAACCTGTCCTGTCCTGAATCCAGTTCGATTGTCAAGACGGGAGCTGTCCGGTCAATTGTAAATGACGGTATTTTTACGATATCTGATTCGTTGTCCGCCAAATCCGTACAGCTTACTTCCATCATATATGTACCATCCTCCGCAAATACGATTGCTGTACTGTGTGTATCGCCATCACTTGTCCAGTCGGACATCTGGCAATCGTATGCCTGACCATCCTTTGTGACCAGAATATGAACTGTGGACGGGTCAAAATTCCGCTCCTGTATCTGTATTGCGGCAGTTCTGGCAGCATTGTAAAAGTTTCCGTTTACTGCATTGTCATTGTCAAATGTAATTTCTATCTGCGGTTTCGTGACATCAATTTTCAGCATCTGCGTGGAGGTCTTTGTGTTGCCTGACCTGTCAGTCGCCGTAACCTCGATGTATGCCGCATTGCTTTCGTGCACTTTAGCGTTCACCACCTGCACTGTTGAAAAGCCGGACGCATTGATAAGTTCCTCATCCGTGGGAAATTCCTTCGTAAACGAAAAAAGTTCTCTGTCGGTGAAAGTGTCTTTTCCGTCCTTTCCAACTGTGCCGGAAACTGTCATCAGCGCTGCACAGTTCTCATCCTCCGGCGCATCCTTCACATTGATATCCACCCGGATATCCGCGTTGAAAAAACCATTCTGATTAGCGCCGGCAGGCTCAATTATCAGCTCCTTTGCGCGCTCCTGATTTGGCGCCATATCGTCTACCACGATGCCACGCGTCCATCCCTCTGCCACATTTCCTGCCTTATCCTCAGCCTTTACATATAGAAAGCATCTTGTGCAAGGCGGAATATTTATGACACCTGTATCACTTATATCAAATGATCCGTTCTCTCCTGCTTTCTCCCATTCACCTATCCTTTTTGCCTTTAGTACAGTCAGTGATCCCTTTCCGCTGATGCCATACTGTGCGCTGACCACACCTGAGACATTATTCCGATAGAATTTCTCATATACAATGGAAGACGTCTGACTGACCGGAAATTCGCTGCCTTCCAGCTCTACCTTGAGATTCTCTGGTTCATGACTGTCTATTTTGTAAACCGTCTTCTGCCTATCTGACACATTACCCGCTTTGTCAGTAATCCAGTATTCCAGTGTATAAACGCCATCCTGAATTTCCCTGTCCGCCGTATCGTTTCTAAAGTCTATAACATGTTTGTCCAAATCGTCCTGTGTCAGTACAAATGTCCTGACACCGTCTGTACCCTCCGACACATCGCTGCAGCTCATAACACCTATCTGTGCACTCTTATGCAGTTGATACGAATCAGTGTTTTTTGCGGAAATCTCCGCATTTGCGTAATTTGAATTTTGTTGTACGGACTTGTCGGCTCCATCTGTTTCAGCAGTCAGTTGATAGTGAATTGTAACTGGCGCATCGTATTCCTTTGAAGTGACGCCCGTGTCATAATCCGGGTATGCAAAATGTATTACCGGCGCCCCGGATTCTTTGTTATACCAGTTATTTTTACGCTTTGTGTGATCGACATCATCTACAATAATCGGTTTTATCTCAGGTGCCTGATGTTGTGTCAGAACTCTTTTTTTTACAATCTCTTTTGACGTGATTCCTGATTTGGAGATTGCACGAAAACAGTAGTATCCATTTTTATCCTCCCCGACTTCCAGGCTTGCTGTCTGATTGCCCTGTATCTTGAGTCCTGTCCAATTGTTTGACATATTTGTCATGTCATTGTTGTTAACCGCATCCCCGATTGTCTCATAGAGGTATGCACACTGATACACTCCTGCATATGGGCAGCTGCCCATGTCAAATGAAATATCAAACGCGATATCTTTGTTTGTCCAGCTGTCATTATCGCCAATGTATGGCTTATTATCCGCTGTTGCTTTTATATTCATAACAGGTTCCGACTTATCAACAATCACTTTGATATACGCACCATTTTCATTTACAAAGCCTTTTGTCTCACTTACGTTCCCCGCATAATCATATGCCCTTACCGCGACAGCATTATAGCGTCCGTCCCTCAGCGTTATGGAAAAATCAAGGCTTCCTGTATCCGTTTCCGGCATGGTCTCTGCTTCCGCCCACACTGCATCCTTATCCAAAGTATTATCTGTTGTATACTCCACCTTCTTTACACCACTAGCAAAATCTACAAATCTTCCCTTCAGAACGAAATCCTGCCCAAAATACTGCTCTGTGTCTGTTTTTGTCGGTGCAAAGCATTCGCTTTCCACAACAAAGTTCTGGAGCAAAGGCGCACTATTGTCAATGCCTGCCGTGAAAACTCTTGTACCGTTTTCTACATTCTTTGTGCTTGCGTTTCTATCCGCATTTTCTGCCCAGAACACATACTTCCTCTTTTTGCTGTCATATATCGGACGGTTATCCATCCTGCCGCCTGTCTCTTCTGCGTTTATTTTGACTGTATTATAATATTTTTTTCCGATGTCGCTTAGTCTGACTCTAATCTCGCCGTTTGCCCATTGAGCATGCGCTTCAAGATATGCTTCCCACTCATCAAACGTATACCGTTTTTCCGTTCCCGACATTTCTATATAAAAGTCATCATTATACAATGGACTGTTTTCGACCATTATGCTTCCTGATACCGGCGCCGCTCCATAGCGGTCATTATCAAGCAGTACAATTTCATAATCCGTTTCACCTACACCGTTTACCACAAGCTTCATCGCGTCTGAAGATAAGTTATATGCAAAAGTTCCCTCACTCTCATCCGCTGCAAGTACAACATTTGTATCCGAAATTGTTACCTGGCAGTCTATATCAGATAATTCATCTTTCGGAATCAGATTTGTGTGTAAGTCATTTATTTCCATTTTTGGTCTTATAGACCTATCCTGGACTTTCTCCCATAAAAATATGCGAAGCTGTGGATTTGTGTCACTGTCCAGATAAGTTCTGTAATCAAATACCCCTTCATCTGTTATTTCAGGGACAATTATTGTATTGTCAAGGCTTACCTTAAAGCGGTCTCTCTTGTTGGACGATATACTATCTGACCCTGTAACTTCTTCCATTAATATAGAAATCGTTTCTAATTTTTCTTCTAAATTTTCTTCTGAATTTTCTTTTGATTCAATCTCTGACGTGGTTTCCTGATTTTCCCCTGATATGTCTTCTGATATGTCTTCCAGAACCATTCCTGACGCAGCTTCCTGATTTTCCCCTGATATGTCTTCTGATATGTCTTCCAGAACCATCTCTGATGTGGTTTCCTGACTTTCCATTGATAAGTCTTCCAAAATGCTTTCACAATATTCTGCCGTTTCCAGCTCTATCGCTGGTATTTTTATGTCTGGTTCATTTTTTCTGTCTTCTTTTCTCTCCTCTCTTATCCGTCCGCACACTGTGTTGTGCGCAGACGCATCTGCTTTCTGTAAATTTGCAGGGACGCCCAGCGCAATAATGGCTGCAAGAAATCCTGCCGCTGCTCTCTTCATTTTTTCTTTCATTCATTCTACCTCATATATACTTATTGATAATTGCACAGCTTTCCATAACAGCTTAATGCCGTCTAAAAGCCTTGCAATTCGCCTATTTTGGGCTGTTACCCGCAAATAGTTCTCAATAAGCATATATGAAGTACATTTTTGCCTCAATAGTACTTAGGTACTGTTTGGCATCAATCACACGCGCTAAAATTCTCTCCATTCAATGATTACTTTGAACAAATCGCCGTCTATTCCAATCTCAAACATTCCGCCCTGAAGCTGCGTAAAACTTTTGGCTATCGCGAGTCCCAGACCACTCCCCTCCGTATTTCGCGAAATATCACCACGCACAAAACGCTCTGTGAGATCCATCGGATTTACTGTCAGCTCCTCTGTAGAAATATTTTTTATCTCAATATGAACATATCTGCCCTGTACATCCTCTTCCCTTTTCACCTGGATATATACCCGCGTGTTTGCCATGGCGTACTTTATAATGTTCACATACAGATTTTCAAAGATTCGGTAGGTTTTCTGACTGTCAAGCTGTAAAATGACCTTTTCCTCCGGCATATCAAACCGTACATCCAGACCGTTTTCAAGCATTTTCTCTTCATGTTCTAAATATACCTGGCGCATCAGATTACAGATATTCACGGATACCGGTTCAAGCTTTACATTGCCGCTGCTTGCCTTGCTGATTTCGAATAAATCCTCTATCAGCACTTTTAACCGCAGTGATTTTCGCTCCAGTGTGTCCAGATAAGATTTTCGCTGTTCATCCGTGATATTCTCGTCCTTGAGCAAATCAATATAAGTGATGATTGCCGTCAGTGGCGTCTTAAGGTCATGTGACACATTGGTAATCAGCTCTGTTTTCATATGCTGGCTTCTAACCTCCTCCTCAACTGCTTTTCCAAACCCGTCCTGTATCTGTAAGAGTTCCTTTTTATAACTTTCAAAAATTCCAAAATTACTCTTGAAATCATTGTCAAACTTTCCCTGCGCGATGGCGTTTGTCGCCTGAATCAGATTATTGTACTGTCTCTGCACCCTGCCTATATACAGCTTCAGCAGAACATAAAGCAGATAAGAATAAACAATCAGGATGAGAATGCCAAAGAACCAACAGCAGCAGATAAACGATACCACGACAAACTGTACTATAACCAGCGCTTTCAGAAGTCTTTTATTATTTTTTCCCAAATCTGTCTCTGACAGTTCTTTACTCCATCTGTCACAGATTTTCCCAAAAAAATCTTTAAGCTGGATATATTTCCGGTATAAAAAACTTCGTTCCCTGACAAATGAGTGCAGGCCGCGGAAAATGCTGCGTATGCTCAAAAGGCACCAGTACCATGTGCCAAATAAAACAAACATCACGCCAAATAGGATAACATAGCTGACAACATACCAAAAGTCCAGCGGAAAACGAATATTTCCGGCACTTTCATTTATATAGCATACTAACTCCACAACCGGGGTATGTATGCTGAACGAAAGAAAAAATTGAATCATTAAAATGAGTTCTGCGCAGTATCTTGTTCCGGCAGTATCAGCTGTCCGATGCGGCATACTCCTTGACAGGACAAAAAAAATAATTGTAATTACGCCCAGAATGGAAAGATAAACCCTTCCGATGCCAAACATGCTGTATGCCATCTCCTTGCTGTAACCGCCGATATAATGCGTTATCTCCAAAGCATCATACTCCGAAAACTGGTAGACAGGCATCCATGTAAAACTTTCCATCTGTTCCGCTGTCATGGCATAAATAAAAGTTACATTTTTCGGGTTCTGCTGTGTTATAGTCATCTTACCGTTCACTTCATAGGAAGCCGTTACCAGCGCATAATTTTCCACCTTTTGACTGTCCGTAAACAGCAGTGAATCCTGACTGTTTGCTACAAGCTGTGCATTTTTCAAAAATTTATCTGCATTTCTGCCGTTCACCTTGATATCAACGATGCTTCCGTTCTGGTCATAGAATATCGCAATATAGTACTGATAGTCTTTATTCTCACCGTTCTGCAGATATTCTGGATTTCTTGTCGTATTTTTCAGAATAGTCTGTGTATCCTCATCAATCACACAGTAATCCATCCTTCTGCCCAGCTCTGTTGTATATAGCTCGTTAATCTGCTGTAAATGCTGCTGCATTCCCATAATGCAGTCTGCCATTAGCCGTTCTGCACTTCTTTCAGTATGAATTTCATTTCCATAATATATGGCCTGATCTGCTGTTTCTTCCTCAAATAGAAGGTATAAATCTTCCGTCTTGTACTGTCTTCCGCTTTTTTCCAGTACTTCAGGATAGAGGACATAATTGCTCTGAAACAGTATTCTTATAAAACTCTCACTCTCATAGTCGCCGCTGTATTCCGCGTAATACGCATCTACATCTCCCTTATATCCTATTGCCACAAACACAAAACATATAGACGCCAGCGCGACAACCGCAGCAGCTGTGCGTACTGCCATCCTATTGTTTTTCAATTTTGTATCCAACGCCCCACACCACCTTCAAATATTTTGGGTCATTCGGGTTAATTTCAATCTTCTCCCGAATTTTTCTGATATGTACCATAATCGTGTTGGTATTCACAGCCTGTTCATTCCACACCCGCTCATAAATCTCATCTGCACTAAAAACTCTGCCTGCATTCTTCATCAACAGCATCAAAATCTTAAACTCCAGCGGCGTAAGCTTTACCGGATTCCCGTCCACTGTGACCTCCACTGTATCCTCATTCAGCTCAAGCCCGCCAATCACATGGATCCGTTCATGGTTTTCATGCTCTGTGACTGCGTCAAGGTATCTCTGGTAACGGCGCAGGTGGGAATTGATTCTCGCCAGAAGCTCCATCGTCGTAAACGGCTTTGTCACATAGTCGTCGGCTCCCATATTTAATCCCATAATTTTGTCAACCTCCTCCGACTTTGCCGACAGCATGATAACCGGAAATTCATATCCTTTTTCACGCACTTTCATCATCATGGTGATTCCGTCCATGCGCGGCATCATGATGTCCACAACAGCGAGGTGAATTTCCTCGGACTCTATTTTTTTCAGTCCCTCAATGCCATCTGCTGCCTGCGAGACCGTGTAACCCTGATTTTTTAGGTATATTTCAATTCCGTCCCTGATTTCCTTGTCATCCTCTACAATCAAAATATGATACGTCTCCATCTTCCCTCTCCCCTATCCACATCTTTTATTTTTTTAGTATACCACTATTCAGGGCAGTGCGTACTTAAAAACTATATCCTCCAATAAATATCCTGCCAAAAAAAATTCCATACAAAAGCACCTTCCTGTTCCGCTTTGAACTGTTACAACCAAGTGTAGCTGTTAAATTGGAAAAAGAAGGTGTAGGAAATCGAAATTTTTTCTTAAGATTTGTCTATAAAAGCGCGAAAAGGATTTTGCAGCTTTCTTTACGATGTTTATATGTAATACTCAACCTCCTTATCCTTTTTCAAATGCATCAGTGCAAACACCTTGTCCCTGACAACGATAAAATCATCCGATGTCCTGTCACGCTCATGCGGCATTTCTACTTCGACAATGCGCTGTACGCTGCCTGGATTTGCTTCCATCACGACAATGCGGTCAGCCAGAAACACTGCCTCCTCAATATCGTGCGTGACAAATATGATTGTCTTGCCCTCCTCCTTGCAGATTCGCAAAATATCGTCCTGTAGCTTCATGCGTGTAATCGCATCCAGTGCGCCAAACGGTTCATCCATAAAAAGGATTTCCGGCTCTGCCGCGAGCGCCCTTGCAATCGCCACGCGCTGCTGCATACCGCCGGACAGCTGACATGGTTTTTTGTCTTTTGCCTGTGCAAGTCCCACCATTTCCAGATATTTCAGCGCCTGCTGCCTGCGTGCTTGTCTCCTCATCCCCTTTGCTTCCAGCCCAAGCTCCACATTGTGCAGCACTGTTCTCCACGGAAAAAGACCATAATTCTGAAAGATTGTCAAGTACTTAGGCGCCGGTGCCGTCACCTGCTTTTCCCCAATCAGAATCTCCCCTTTTGTAGGCTTTTCAAATCCTGCAAGGAGATTTAGCAATGTTGACTTGCCGCATCCTGATGGTCCCAGCAGGCAGACAAACTCTCCCTGATTTATGGATAGCGACACATTTTTGAGCGCCTCAAAGGTGCCCCCTCCCTGCGTATAGTATACGGATACATCCTTTACATTAATATACATGTGCTTTCTCCTGTTTTCATATATGTGCGATACTACAGAACTAATTTTTCAAGTCTGCGGATTCCCCAGTCCAGCAGCAGTCCAATGACACCTATCGTAATCATCGTGGCAAGCAGTGCGTCAGAGCGCAGGCAGTTTTTGGCATCAATTATCAAAAATCCAAGCCCTGACTGTGCCCCCACCATCTCTCCTGACACAAGAAATATCCATGCAGTACCCAGCGCCAGGCGCAAACTGTTCATAATCTGTGGTAATGCCGCCGGAAATACGACTTTGCGTATAGTCTGCACCTGCGACAGCCCAAAATTGCGCGCCACCTTGCGGTATACCGGATCCATATGCTCCACTGCTGCCACCGTTGACAGCAATACCGGAAAAAACCCCGCCAGAAAAATAATTACAACCGCCGGTGCGTCTCCGATTCCAAACCAAAGCACAATAAACGGCATCCACGCAACGGGGGCAATCGGTCTGACCAGCTGCACAATGGGATTTATGTAGTAAAATACTTTGGAAAACCAGCCGAGCAGCAGCCCCGCCGTGACGGCTGTGACAACCGCACTGACATAACCGATAAAAAACCGTTTCAGACTCACCAGAATGTGCGTGCCCAGCACCACCCTTGAGCTGCTTCCGGGCAGTCCGCTTTCCCACAATTGCCAGAACGCGCTCCACACACCCGCCGGTGACGGAAACAGTACCTCTGGAAATTTGCCAAGCAGCACAGCCGCCTCCCATATCACGATTAGCACAGCAAGCGACACCGCTGTGTACCATACCTTTTTTCTCATTCTTGTGCTCCGCCTTTCTGCCATACAAATTTCTCATAGGCTGGAGGACTTTCCAGTATTCCATCCTTTTTTACCTTTTCCGTCAGGCGTTCATAGTCCTCTGTGTTAATTGCAAGATTGTCAAAGGAAATCCATTCCAGGGATTTCTCCATCACTTTCTTGTCCTGTCCAAGATACTGCTCCGCGACAGCCAGCTTTTCTTCATCTGTCAGCGCATCTCCTGCCCTGTTGTAATATTCCGCCAGAAGCGTTGTATCATCGCCATGACTGTCAATGAAATCTTCCCGCAGCACTAGCGCGCAGCAGATGGAATTCTCCCACAGTTCTTCTGACTTATAGAGAACATGTCCAATTCCGTTCACTACTGCCTGTGCGCCAAACGGTTCTGCGACACAATAGCCGTCGATTGCCTTTCCGGCAAGCGAGGAGGGCATCTCCGCGGGCGAAAGCTGTATAATGTTCAAGTCTTCCCTCGTCAGACCAGCCTCAGTGAGCAGATCATTTAGCAGAATATTGTGTGAAGACTGGTTTGAGGGTATGGCAAAGGTTTTCCCCTTGAGGTCAGCCGCCGACTCAATTTGCCTGGACACTACCACGACATTTCCGTCGCGGTGTCCAAGCGCGACTGCCTTTAATCCGATTCCACGGCTTGACGCGCTCATCGCCAGTTCCACGAGCATAGAGGCGCCGTCAATCTGCCCTGCATTCAATGCATCCGTCAAATCCGTCCACGATCCAAATTTCTGTAGTTTTATCTGCAGCTGCGCATCTTCTGCCTCTAGCAGTTCTTTCTCCTCAAAGATTGTCAGTGCATGTGTAATCGGAAGATATCCGATTGTCACGACTGTTTTTGTGTTTTCTGCCGGACTGTCATTTACAGCTGCTGATTCCGTCAATCCGACAGCATTTTGATGTATGCTTCCGCATCCGGTTATTGCCGCCGCAGAAACTACCGCGCTTAGCAATAAAGCTATCCATTGTATCTGTCTGTTTCGTCTTCTCATTTTTCATAATCTCCCTTTTTCAGCCTGCCTGTCGAATTACCAGCCGAGTGCCTTACGCTTTTCTATAATATCCGCGACAATTTTTTCACCGAGCGCGGCGGGGTCTGCATCTACATACATCACAGAGCCAAGAGTTTCAGCCGTCGTTTTTTTCAAAAACATCATTACATTCTGCGAACCGTAAATCTGCGCCTCGACACAGTGATAGCTGTTCACCCCCATCAGGCGGAAACCAAGTGCCGCGTCTATCCCTTTCTCATTTGACCACTCCGGCGACGTGAATGCATATGGCATTTCATAAATATTTTTTCCAAGCTCACCCGCTATCCCTGCAAATATTCCCGATGACCTTGTATTGTCTATGCATTCGCCCACATGCCATACCGGCGGAAGTTCCGGTTCCAAAAACTTCCTCAGTTTTTCTCCTGTCTTTCCATATGCAAGTTCTGAGGTCTGACAGTAGCCTAGTTTCATCAGGGGAAAGGATGCGCAGCCGTTGGTCAGGATAAGGACATTGTTTTTCAGGAGCACATCCGCCACGTCCAGAACAGCTTTTTCATACATAACTTTGGGATTGTTGCAGCCGACCATATTGACGATTCCAAGGATGTCGCCCCTCACAAGCGCCTCCGCCAACGGTTTCATACTGCCAAAATATTTATGTACATACTCCACAGAAAATCCAACCTCCGCCTCCACCTCATATGGCGGAATGAATACAGGCATTCCTTTTCGCTGTTCATAGCTTTCAATCGCACGTGTCACGATTTTCTCCGCAATTTTCTGCGTTTCTTCTATATTGGTGTGATGATGGTCATATCCGATGTGCTCCGCCCCAGGCAGCCGCGCCGAATCACTGGTCGTCACCACAACAGTCTTATAGCAGCGCGCCACATCCATAATGGACGGATAGACCTCCTGCACGTCTGCGACCCACAAATCCAGTGCGCCTGTCCCCAATACAAGCTCTGCACTGACGGCATTCGACAGCGGAATCACGCCTGCGTAACGGTACATTGCAGACAGTCCTGAACAACATATGCCATAGAACTGTATTCCTTCTGCTCCCTTTTCCTTTGCCAGCTTCTGAAAGGTTTCGCTGTATCCAGTCTTTACAATTTCCCTGACCAGCACAGGCAGATGCCCATGCACTGCGATATTGACATATCCCTTTTTGAGCGCACCGATATTTGTCTTCGCCGTCACCCTGTCGCCCACGCCAAGCAGTGCATCTGTCGCAATAGAGGTTCCCACGACGCCGCTGAATGTGAATGCCAGACCGCAGCGCAGAAATTGTTTCATAATGCTCTCCCAGTCGCCGTCCGTCGCGCATCCTGTCTTGTGGTACGCCTCAAAAACCTCGTGATATGCACTGATTGGAAGTATGTCAAGCGCCTCCCACACCTTCTGCCGTTCGGGAGGCGCACACGCCTTGATGGTTTGGTAGGTTTCCGGTTCCGTGCGCGACAAATCCGCGAGAAGTACGTCAGCAAGGTCGATTGCTATATTTTTTGTCTGACGGCGTTTTGTCGGAATGCCGAATGCCTCAGCCATGCTCCGAATCTTGTATTCCCCGATAATCGGCACATTTAGTTTTCCCTCTGCCGCCCATTTTAGCGCCAGTATCACTTCCCGCGCATGGATTCCGTGCTGTGCGGTTCCTGCTGCTGCACTGCGCAGCAGATTTCTTGCCACAATCAGGTCAGCATCCGCACCGCAGACGCCCTTGGGACTTTTCTCTGTTATCCGGCATGGTCCCATATTACAGATTTTACAGCAGGTGCCGCACATTCCGAAACTGCACTGTGGTTTCTGCGCATCAAAGCGGTCAAACACAGTATCATGTCCTAACTGTTCCATGCGCAAGAGCATTTCCCTGACTGCCGGATCCGGCGTCTGCTCAAGGACATCCTGTCTGGAGGGAAATGTCTTGCGGTACTCCGCTACTGCTGTCATGTAATCCTGTGTGATGCTGTCCGCATGGGAATGCTCAGTCATGTTTCCGTCTTCATCTGTGTGCGTATGTGTGTGACTGTCCGCCGAAACCAGCACCTTGGGAATTCCGTTGCGGTCAAATCCGATAATGTCGCGGTGATGGTGTTCTTCGTGATGGTGTTCCTGTACTGCTGGTTTTTTCATCGTATTGTTCTCCGTTTCTTACATTTTAAACTTTACTGTCAGTCTCTTTTTATACTATTCCTACTTGTTTTATATGATATGTGGGATATATTACCACTTTTCCTTTTACTCGTCAATAGAGTTTGCAAAAAAAATGATAAAAAATAAAATCCCATACACCGCTTGTATGGGATTGCGCATTAAAAAAGCCTAGAAAATCTAGGCTTTTATCAGAGCGATAGACGGGGCTCGAACCCGCGGTCTCGACCTTGGCAAGGTCGCGCGTTACCAACTACGCCACTATCGCATATACATTATTATCTGTATCAGACTTATATTATTATACATGATCTCTTTCCTTTTGTCAACTGGTTTTTATCATTTTTATAGGTAAAAATAACAGTAAGAGTTACTGTTCACACCTACGCCAAAGTAGTGGGAATCATGCGCCAAAATGCTTGCCTTTTAGCATTTTGTGTG
>JAIECJ010000040.1 GCA_029068555.1 Lachnospiraceae bacterium | reverse complement strand
TTCTCTACTACGTTATCCAGGTTGTTGATGGTGTGCTCTAATCTGTTCTGAACTGCACCGAGTAATGAACGCTGTGAAGATACGGTTGCGATTGCGTCTGCGATAGAGTCGATAGCATATGTTGCAGCTGCACCTGATGTATCCTTTACATTCAACCCCTTGATGCCAAGTCCTGCTGTGTCAAGCGACTTGATGCCGACACCAATCTTGTTGGTCATGTCTGCGTCTGCACCTACATGGAGGCTAAAGTTCAGGTCTTCCTTAACATTTACCTGTCCCTTGTTGATGATGAAATTAATCTTTTCCTGTCCTTGTGTATATGCAGCATCGTTGAAAGTATTCGGGGCAGTGAAATCTGCCATATCCGTTTTTGTCGTAGCAGTTGTCCCGAGCGTGATACCTGTCGTATCATTGATAGAAGCCTGCTTTGCATCTGTACCGATATTGTTTGCAAGAATCAGCTCCTGGTAAACCATCTGATATGCTTTCTGTGCTGTTATGACATTCGCGTTATTATCATCAACACCATTTGCATTTGCGCCAGCAGCTCCGACAGTTCCAGTAAGCGGATCCACTCTGTCCTGCATTGCATAGTAATCTACACCCTTATAGATTGCGTGGCTGCCCTCTTTTACCTTTGCCTGAATGTCAGCTATCACCAACATATTCTTATCTTCATTCTTCTCAGCTGCGGAGTCAACTACTGTATACTGTACCCCATCCAGTGTAATCTGCTCGCCTGCTTTTGCTACGCCAAGAGAAGCTGTAATTCTGCCAAACGTACCGGCTACCCCCGTATCCATATCTGCGTCAACTGCATACTCACCGATTGTATAAGTCTTGCCCGCAATCTGGATCGTATCTCCTACCTTCAATGTGTTCATTGTAAAGGTTGCCATTGTAGCGCCTTCTGACAATGTTCCATCAAGTCCTGCATCCTTTGCGTTTACATACTTCTTAACGGTGTCCTTGTCACCCTTTAAGAGATAGGTCTCATTGAACTTGGTTGTCTCTGCTACACGGTCGATTTCTGTCAGGAGCTGATCAACCTCATCCTGGATTGTCTGGCGGTCTGAGAGTGCGTTTGTGCCGTTTGCTGCCTTTGTTGCAAGCTCGTTCATACGCTGAAGCATGTCATGTACTTCTGTCAATGCGCCTTCTGCTGTCTGCACTGCGCTGATACCGTCTTCTGCGTTCAGAGATGCCTGTGTAAGACCTCTGATCTGTTTTCTCATTTTCTCGGAAATTGAAAGACCTGCTGCGTCGTCAGCCGCACGGTTTACCTTGTAACCAGAAGAAAGCTTTTCTGCTGACTTTGAAAGTGTTCCCTGTGTAATTCCCAACATTCTGTTGGCATTCATTGCTCTAAGATTGTGCTGTACTACCATAAATTTACCTCCTTGTAAAAAACGGAAAGAAACTCCAAGTTGACAAAAACATCAACCAAGAGTTTCCAAGCTCCGTTTAACAGACCTGCCTACGCAAACCTGCATTATGCCGAGTAATTCCCTTTACTCTTTGTTTATGCGTCATATTCTATTTTCAAATTTACCCAGAACCTGATGACTATTAGCCGAGCAAGCTCAATACGCCCTGGTTAGACTGGTTGCCCTGTGCGAGCATAGACTGTCCTGCC
>JAIECJ010000004.1 GCA_029068555.1 Lachnospiraceae bacterium | reverse complement strand
ATACAGATAGTTATTAATTATTCTTAATAATTGCTCCATTTTGGATTAAAATGTACGGTATTATTAGGGTTATGTCAACGAATTATTGTTGCAATTTACTTAAAAAACATTAAAAAAAATGCATTGAAAAAAAATAACAGATAGTATAAACTAATAGGTAGGTAATTGTCGGAAAATAATTTGCGAAAGGAGATTTACTGTGAAAAAGAAAGTTTTAATGACAGTACTGGCTGTTTCATTGCTGACTGCATCACTTGCAGGCTGTGGAAGTAAAAATGCAGATGACAGCAATCAGGCAGCAGAACCTGTAGATGTTGAGGCCGATCAGGGTGTTGTAGACGGACAGTTAGAATCAGGAAAGGTATCATTGAGAGTCTGGGTTGAGGAGGCAAATATTGAGAATTTGCAGAAAATGATTGACAGCTTTAAGCAGAAATATGCTGGACAGGCTGATTTTGATATTACTATTGAAGTATCAGGCGATGCGGATACCAGAAAAAATGTTTTAGGAGATATTCACAATGCAGCGGATATTTTTTCCATGCCAGATGATCAGCTGTACAGCCTGATAGCAGGCGGGGCACTCTCGCCGGTTGTAAACCAGGAAGAAGTAAAAAATGCAAACTTGCCAGACGCGGTCGATGCGGCTTCTTATCGCGGAGATTTGTATGCATATCCATATACTGCGGACAATGGCTATTTTCTGTATTATAATAATGAATATCTGACGGAAGCGGATGTTCAGACACTTGACAGAATCCTTGAGGTTGCAGCGGAAAATGAGAAGAAGATTTCTATGGAGTTTAATTCGGGATGGTATCTGTACTCTTTTTTTGGAAATACTGGGCTGGAGTTTGGTATCAATGATGATGGTGTGACAAATCACTGTAACTGGAATTCAACAGAGGGAAGCATTAAAGGTGTTGATGTGGCGCAGGCATTGCTCACGATTGCGACACATCCAGGCTTTATAGCACAACCGGACGCAGGCTTTGTGGAAATGGCACAGTCAGGTGAATGTATTGCAGGTGTGAGCGGTGTGTGGAATGCAGTTGCTATTCAGGAAGCATGGGGAAACAATTACAGGGCATGTAAGCTTCCTACATATACCTGTAGTGGGCAGCAGATACAGATGTCCTCCTTCAAGGGATATAAAATGTTTGGTGTGAATGCATATTCGGATCATCTGGCATGGGCACACAAACTGGCAGACTGGATTACAAATGAAGAAAACCAGATTCTCCGGTTTGAGGAGAGAAGTCAGGGACCATCGAATACCGTTGCGGCTTCCTCTGATGCAGTTGGGAAGGTTCCGGCGATAGCTGCCGTTATTGATCAGTCACAGTATGGTGTCCTTCAGAGAGTGGGCAATAGTTACTGGAATGCGTGTACAAGCTTTGCCGACACGATAGCAGCAGGAAATCCGGATAATATGCCTTTGCAGGATTTGATGGACAGACTGGCCAATGGGATATCTGCTTCAGTGGTACAGTAAGGAGGGGAATAAAATGAATGGAAAGAAACGATTAAGTATAACAATAATCATTTTAGTTCCGGTTTTTATTCTCGGAGCATTGGCAATTTATTCAAATATTGCGGCAATTAATAACCTGAAACGGGTTAATTCGACTGCCGTAACAATATCTGACGAGCATATGGTAAATATTTCACAGCTCAGCGATATTGAAAAGGAGCTTCAGGAAATTCATAAAAAGGCACTCTCACATATCATTGCGACGGATTTGGATACACTGATTGCGACAGTGGATGAGGTTCGTGCAGAGCAGAAGGTACTGGACGCTTATCTGGTGGAATACAAGGACAGTCTGGTGGAGGCTGATGCTGCTGCGTATGATAGCCTTGTGTCAAATTATGAGACAATGAAATATGAGATTGCAAATCTGATGGCATTTAGTGGCAATGCGGAGAAGGAGACGGCATTTGCGCTTGCGAATGGAACGATTAAGCAATGCAGTGATGAGATGCAGCGTCAGGTTGAGATTATGATGGAATATGCACAACAGAGTGCAATGCAGGCAAGTGAGGCTTTGACAGATGAATACAGCAGGGCTGTATTTAAAAATACAATGATTGTTGTACTCAGTGTTATTGCACTGTTTATCACACTCTATAGTGTATTTATTCTGATTATCAGAAAATTGATTGTAGCAAATCATGAGATTAATGATATAATCAACGGTATTGACCAGAGTCAGGGAGATCTGACAAAGCGAATCAGCATTTTGTCAAATGATGAGATTGCTGATTTGGGAAATGGCATTAATACATTTATGGGCAAACTGCAGAGCATCATGAAAATGATTATTGAAAACTCCAGAAAACTTGAGGAGGTTGTCAGTGAAGTTCAGCAAAGCGTGAGAACATCCAATGACAGCGCGTCAGATTTGTCAGCAGTCACAGAAGAATTGTCTGCTACGATGCAGGAGGTTGGACATTCGGCTACGATTATCAATCAAAATGCAGTTTCTGTGCGTAATGAGGTTGAGATGATTGCCGATAAGTCAAACAGCATCAACGATTACTCTAAAAAAATGAAAGAAAACGCAGACAAGATGGAGTCGGATGCAAAGACGAACATGCAGGAGACAAGCACGAAAGTCCAGGAGATTCTTGAGGTACTGAATCAGGCGATTGAGGACAGTAAGAGCGTAGAGCAGGTTAACGGTCTTACGAATGATATCCTCAATATTTCAAGTCAGACAAATCTTCTTGCACTGAATGCTTCCATAGAGGCGGCGCGTGCAGGAGAAGCTGGAAAGGGCTTTGCGGTTGTTGCGGATGAAATCAGACAGCTTGCTGCCTCAAGCCGTGAGACCGCGAACCGCATTCAGGAAATTAACAGTGTGGTTATCAATGCTGTTCATAACCTTGCAGGTCATTCCAATAATCTCGTAGAGTATATGACAGACGCGATTCTGCCGGAGTTTGAGAATTTCGTCAGCAGTGGTGAGCAGTATAGGGACAATGCCACTTACATAGAGGGTGTCATGAATGAATTTACGGCAAAGACAGACGACCTCAAGCGTGCAGTTGATGAGATAGCGGCGTCAATTGACACAATTACAGATGCGATTGAGGAAGGTGCAAGGGGTGTCACAGGCGCTGCAGAGAGTACACAGATACTTGTTGAGGACATGGAAAATATCAGCAACAGGATGGATGAGAACCAGCAGATTGCGGCAGCTTTGCAGAAAGAAACAGATGTGTTTAAAAATTTCTGATTTTGCGCATAATGATGCGAAACTGGACAAAAAGTCCGCCAGGCTTTGGCGGACTTTTATTCTTCCAGGATATGAGAGGATGGAAAATGATGAAGAAGTGCGTGATTGTTGGTGCAGGTGTGTGCAATGTTCAGAAATTAAGGAAGCAGATAGTAATAAAAGATGAAGACTTGTGTATCGCAGCAGACGGTGGGCTGGACTATCTGATTGAAATAGGAATAGTACCTGATATTGTATTAGGGGATATGGATTCCTTGAAGATGCAGGAAACACTCACTTCATTTTCAGCGAAAAGGCTTCCGCAGGAAAAGGATGATACAGATATGCTTGCTGCAATAAAGGAGGGGCTTGCGTCAGGATATGAACAGTTTGAGCTTTATGGGGGGCTTGGTGGGCGGCTTAGCCATACACTTGCAAATATCCAGAGTCTTTTGTATTTGTTAAACCGGGGAGCGAGAGGAACGCTTTTCGGTGATGATGTGTCGGTTCTGCTTATCCGAAACGAAAGTATTTTGTTTCGGACTGACGAAGCGGAATGTGGAAAACAAATTTCCGTGTTTGCATTTGGCGGTGATGCATATGGCGTATCTGAGAGCGGACTGAAATATTCATTGGATTGTGTCACATTAAAACAGGAGTTTCCGATTGGGGTAAGTAACGAATTTACAGGAGAGCAGGCTGTGGTTGAAGTACAAAACGGCATGCTGTTGATATGTGTAGAATCGAAATAAAAATTTTCTCAAAATAAAGGTTGGAAATAATAGAAAGAAAAGATACAATATAGGTATGCATGATATACAATCAGGAGGAGCATCAATGATATACACATTTTCAACATGGCTTTTGTTCTTTTATTTTTACTGTTTTCTGGGCTGGGTATGGGAGACATGCTATGTGTCAGTGTTAAAAGCGAGATGGGTAAACAGAGGTTTTATGAGGGGACCGTTTCTGCCAATCTACGGTTCGGGAGCGATTGTGGTACTGATTTTTACACTGCCGTTCCGGGCAAATGCATGGCTTGTGTTTGTTGTGGGAATGGCTAGTGCTACAATATTGGAATACTTCACGGGTGCAGCGATGGAAAAGATGTTTCACGTAAGATATTGGGATTACAGTAAACAGCGTTTGAACCTAAATGGTCACATCTGTGTTACTTCATCGCTTGCATGGGGGTGCTTTTCTGTAATTCTTACGTTATATGGACATACTCCCGTGGAGCGTTTTGTGCTGAATATGAATGCGAATGCTCTGGAGGTTATTGTGTTTGTACTCACAGCCTATATATCTATTGACATGGCGGAAAGCATCCGCGAGGCGATTAACCTTAAAGAAGTTCTTCTGGGACTCGAGGAGAATAATGAGGATTTTCGCAGACTTCAAAAACATATTGAAATTGTTTCTGCATTTTACGGCGGCGAGATTAAGGAGAAATCGGAGGCAGGACTTCGTAAGATAAATTCTGCACTGGAATCCGGAAAAGAGATGTATGACAGGCTGGGGGAGAGCAGTAGAAATTCAAAGGCAGCTATCATGGAAAAGGTAAACGGTGCAAGAACAAGGAGAGAATATGGTCGTATGCGTTCGCTGCTCAAGCGGAACCCACAGGCAACATCAAAAATGCACGAGGAGGCATTTTCCAGTTTTATTGCGTTTACGGGGGAAAATGCAGATGAATAGACAGCAATAAAGAATAAATGATAAATAAATAAAGAGTGGAGATTAAAATGGTACAGAAAATAAAAGACGGGCTGGGAAAATATATTGCAAGAACAGATTCACAGTTGTGGATTTATAACACAGTTATTTTAATAGAGATTTTAGCGCTTACCATTCTTGTGACGATGGAGTATTTAATGGGGTATGAACATGATGGACTTCTGGCTATGACTGCTTTGTGGGTCTATCTGATAGCCATGGCACTGCTGGCAAATGTTTATCCGAAAAAGGTTCAGCTTTTTTATGCGCTGGTAGTGGCGCCTGTAAACCTGATTGTGTTTCCCTTTATGTTTCTATGGGCGGAGGGCGGCGGTATCGAGTCAGGGATGCCAGTATGGCTGACGTTTGGGATTCTTCTTGTCTGCATTATGACCAGCGGAATTTATTTTAAGATACTTCTGATACTTACAGTAGTGATGGACGTCACGATTATTCTCTATGGTTATTTCCATCAGGAGACTTTTAAGTACATTGACAATGATTACTATTATTATCAGGATAATCTGATTGCAGTCCTTGTTGTGGCAGGCACGATTGGATTGATTTTAAAGTACCAGCGGTATGTGCAGAGCAGACAGACAAAAAGAATTGAGGACGCTGTTGTGGAGGCAGAACGGGAGAAGCTGAATGCACAGAAGGCAAACGCTGCGAAGACAAATTTTCTGGCAAATATGTCACATGATATCAGAACGCCTATGAATGCGATTGTCGGAATGACAGATATTGCGAAATATAATATTAATGACAAAGAAAAAGTGCAGGAATGTTTGAACAAGATTACATCATCTTCCACGCAGCTGCTAAATCTGTTAAACAATATACTGGATATGTCGGAAATTGAGATGGATACGCTAAAGCTCAAGGAGAGTCAGTTTAGCATGACAGAGTTAGCGGAAAATATTCAGATTGTTCTGACACAGATGGCAAGAGGACGGAAAGTTGAGTTTGAAATGACATGTGATGTTGAACATGCGAATCTGCTGGGTGATTCGGTGCGGCTGCGGCAGGTTTTGATGAACATAATCAGCAATGGAATCAAGTACACTGATGCATTTGGAAAAGTGAATGTATCAATTACAGAGACGGCAAAGGATGACAATGACTATGCGGAGTTTGACATTGTTGTGACAGACACAGGAGTTGGAATGACACAGGAGTTTATTGAAAATCATATCTTCAAACCTTTTGAGCGTTCCGAGGACAGGCGGGTGCAGAAGGTTGAGGGGAGTGGTATCGGCATGAGTATCTCAAAAAGCATCATAGATGCTATGGGAGCGACACTTGAGATAGAGAGCACGGTGGGTGTCGGTTCTAAATTTTATATACATGTGCGTTTTAAAAAGGATAAGGAAATTCAAAAGAATTTTGTGATGGAGGACGGCATCGCAATTCTTGACGCTTCTGGGAAAAATATACTGGTTGTAGAAGATAATGACATGAATATGGAAATTATAAAGGCGATTCTTGAGCGTACCCATGCACATGTGATTTGCGCGTGGGATGCCGAAGAGGCCATTGATATTTTCAGCGAATCAAAGGAGGGGCATTTCGACCTGATATTAATGGATATCCAGATGCCAGGGATGGATGGCTATGGTGCGGCAAGAACAATACGCAGTATGGACAGAAAGGATTCCATAACAATCCCCATCATGGCGATGACAGCAAATGCGTTTGCGCAGGATGTGGAAAAGGCTTTTAATGCGGGAATGAATGCGCATCTTGCAAAACCGATTGATGTGGACGAACTGTTCCAGAAGATGTATCATTTTTTCTATACATAAAAATCTACAAATATTTTGCAGGAAGGGAAAATTATGAGTGCAATTGATTGCAATAGGTTATGCAGACTGGGAGAGCTGCTTGAGAAAAGTGTTGCGGCAGGTGAGATTGCCGGAGGCAATCTGTGTGTGATTCACAGGGGAGAGGAGGTATATTATGCGGAATCAGGTTATGCGGATATCGAAAATCAAAAGAAGATTGGAAGAAATAGCATTTTTCGTCTTTATTCCATGACAAAGCCGATTACATCGGCTGCAGTGATGCTTTTGATGGAACGGGGAATTGTCGATTTGCTTGACCCGATATCAAAATATATACCGACCTTTGCCGACATGAAGGTGGCAGCGCCGACAGGCGATGTGCCTGTAAAACGGCAGGTGACAGTAAAGGATTGCCTGTCCATGACATCGGGTCTCACGTACAACTGTGACCCGGATCCTGCAAGCCGTGACTGTGCTCTCGTCTATGATGAGCTGGATAAAAGACTTTATTCTGACAATCCGATGACAACGATGGAGGCGGCGTCAAAGCTGGGGCAGGGGCGGCTTGCTTTCCAGC
>JAIECJ010000039.1 GCA_029068555.1 Lachnospiraceae bacterium | reverse complement strand
ATGAAGTCTACCAATCAGGTTTTCTTTGTTGTATAATGAGTTTATCGTATGGGATCACTTTCCTTTGTAATTGTTGTCGATAACTTATTATACATCGGAAAGTCCTGTACGATATTTTTTTATTAAAAACTTGTAAAGTGGTGTTAATTGTAGAACAATCAGTAAATCCATATATAAAAACAGAACCTCTTCATTTCAAGAGTTTCTGCTATCCGAATATCATTAAGCCTTTCGATACACCCCTTTATCAAGTCTTATAAGCTTATCCTCGCACAAACGTTTCAGCCATATTTCCATCTGTCTCTCCACGACATTCAGGTTCTTCGAAGCATCCTCAACACGCATCCCATTCTCCAAATGCGCAACAATAAATTGTTTTATAACATCATAGATATCATTCTCTCTGACTCCGTTCTCCGCAAGCTTTTGATTCTCCTCCGTTTCATTTCGGACAGTATCTGCGTGAAATAAGTCCAACTGCTCATAAGTCTCTTCTTTTTTTGTAATAGCAAGATAAATACTTTCCTCTGTAATGTCAAAAGGTACGCAGCCCTTCTCAATCAGTTTCTGATTTCCAACATAGTTCTGATTATCCCATACCAATGTTTTCGCAAATCCATTGCGCAATGATTCCATTGCCCCGTTCCATGTACCGCCTTTATTATAGTCTGCCGAAACTACAAATGCCCCATAAGAGGACGCATAAATGTACTTATTTCGATTCATGGCCCTTGCCGCCGAAAATCCCGCATCCGGCTTCACATCTGAGAACAGCAGCAGATTTCCCGAAATAATATCAGCCGTTACCTGCTTTTTTTTAATTTTGGAAAGCAAAGAATCCGCAATAAACGAAATGACAGCGCTGCCCGATTTAATCGCCGTTTCCTCCGCCACTGCGTCAACACCTTTTGCTCCCCCCGAATAAATCACCAGCTTTTCTTTCGAGGCTTTTTCCACTAATCTTCTTGTAAACTCCATCCCGTCTTCATCCACATTTCTGGAGCCTGCCACTGCAACTCCAATTTTTTTTGCCAAATTAATATTCCCTGCATAATATAAGATCGGCGGCATTTTCTTTTTTAACTTCCGCTTTAAAAGAATGGGATAGTTCTCATCAAACTGTGTAACCACAAAAATCCCTTTTCTGCCCAAATCATCCAGTTCAAGCGCAACATTGCCTCCACGCAAAATAAGCCCTCTGATTCTCTCAATCAATTCCTTTGGATAATTCACCTTCTCAGCCCAGCTACTGTCGTTTTGCAAAACAACTCCCGGCTCCTCCTTCACTTCCGCCAGCTTTTCCAACAGGGTGTTCCATTCTCCCAGTGAAAGCGGCCTTACAGAATCATCGCTTTTGATACCAAGATAAGAACACAATAAAATTGCACACATTGCATTTTCTGAATATACCATACTCAATCGTCTCCATTTCTTCCCGCCGTATTTGCCAATGCAAAAGGAAAAACCTTTCCGCTTCCCTTTTCCCTGAGCTTATAACCGCAGACTGTAAAAGTCCATTGGGAATCAACCATATCGTCTACTAACAGGACATTTTCCGGCAGCACTTCTGACTCCCTCACTTCAAAAGAATCATTCACATTCTGATACTGCAGATAAGCAGATTCTAATTCTTTTTGATATTTTCTGTGCACTCTTTTCTCAATGGCATCCCGATATTCCAGCCCCAGATATGCTGCAAGCTGACGCGCAAAGGTTCTCACCAGCTCCGGTCTTTTCAAAGATGACACGTTTGTAACCCATCGAATATCATTCATGGTAACATAATCCTGAAGCAGCTTCGCCGAAGCCTCCACCAGCTGTTCCGCAAAATGTCCCTTTTCGTATTTACACTCTTTCACGAGTTTTCCCCAGCCCGCATCACCATAATCAGACAGCACACATCCCGTTTCACACTGAAGTTCCGGTAATATTTTATTTTTTCCGTATATTATAACGCCGCTTGGCCACATTTTTCTCGGTTCAATAATATGAAATCCTTCTCTAACAAATTTCTGCGCATCTGCTATTTCCTGTACAGAAACTGTTTTAGGGAAGATTTCCTTTTTCAGGCAATTTGCACAATGACCACAAGCCACTGCACTCGTGTCATCCAATGTATCCGCAATATACTTCATATAGCAGCTTGAAATGTGGGCAAACTCATTTATCTGTTGTAGTTCCTGCTTCCTGATACGCGTAATTTCCCCGCTCTTCTCCAAATCCGGTTCCCATTTGCGGGGCGTCTTATAATATTTCTTATTCTCTGCATAAATATCCCCGTTTACTGTCAGGTACTTAACACACTGCTTTATTTTTCCTTGACGCATGTCCACATATTGTTCAAAAGCCCTCAGTCCAATCCCCGGATGCTCGGTCACAGCATCAATTACAGCATTCATTGTCTGTTCTGTCGGAAATGCCGATTCAATTTTACGCATAATTTTCATTGAAATATATGATCTACAATTACACAGTATTTTATAAATAGAACGAAAATCTCACATTTCCCGTTTTCCATTTAAAATTTTACAATATACTACTGCCACCACCGTACTAAAAAACGTCGCCACGATTGCGGGTGCAATCACCGCTGCCGGATTCGCACTCCCATATTGGCTGCGGTAGGCAATAATATTTACAGGAATAAGCTG
>JAIECJ010000038.1 GCA_029068555.1 Lachnospiraceae bacterium | reverse complement strand
GGACAACGGAGCTGGAAACATGAGCCGTATTTAGCCAGAGGGGCAGGAAGTGTGTCCACAATACGGGATTTGCTTTAGCAGGGGTACTGTTTGGTGTCCACGAATTGAGATTGGGGTATTTTCCAGTGTCCACAAGATAGGATAGGGGTCAAAATTTATGTCCACATCTATGGGCACATTATACGGTAACAGGTGTAAATTGTGAGTAAAGTGAAAAATAAGGAAATAAGCAAAGTGAAAATCTGGTGTATGTAGATAGCTCTCATAGGATAAACGTGGTAAAATATTCTAAGAATCGAGGTAAAGCAATATGGAAAAGAAAGTTTAATGTCATTTTTTTTACAAAAAAGGTGCAAAATGGTGTATTATGTATATTAAGTAATAAAAAATTTGGTTGGAGGTGGATAAGAATGCTCTATATCGCGATATGCGAAGATGAAGCTTCTCAGCTTGCAGTCATAGAGGATAAGGTGCGGATATATTTAAAAAATAATAATATTTTAGCGGAGCTGAAAGCATATGGCCGTAGTGACTTGTTAAAATATGATCTTCAGGATGGAAAGTATTTTGATATCATATTGAGTGATATTGAGATGCCTGATACAGATGGAATGAAACTTGCGAAAGAAATAAGGGGCTGTTTGCCGGACGCCATTCTGATTTTTGTGACTGCATACTTAAAATATGCAATCAATGCATATGAACTGGAAGTGTTTCGGTACATTCCCAAAAGCTGTCTGGACGAAAAGCTGCCGGGAGCTTTGGAGATTGCTATAAAAAGGGTACAATCCCAGTCAGATCAGAGTTATCTGATACAGACTGCGGCAAGGATTGAGAAGATTCCGTTAAAGCAGATTGTGTATATCCAGAAGGACGGTAAAAACGCTATGATCATCTGTACAGACAGCAGTGTAAAAAGCGTGAGGAAGAGCCTTTCTGATGTGCATAAAGAACTTAATTCAAAGGATTTTGTTTTTGTGGAACGGGGCAGCATTGTGAATATCGCTCAGATTAAAAGAATTCAGAAAGAAGAGGTTTTGCTGAGCAATGGGGTGTGCATTCATGCGAGCCGCCCCAGGCTGGAAGAAATAAAAGAACGGATGGCAATATATTGGAGTGAGCACATATGATATTCTTATCTGAGTTCGTTGAATGGATTGCCTGTCTGACAGAAGGCGGGCTTTTTTATTGGCTGGCAGGAAAAACTTTCAGGGAAGAGCGGAGAAATGTAAGGATATACTGGGACTGCATCATAACCGTCAGCCTGGCTGTTATGATGTTGGGACTAAACAATATCGTCCTTTATTCCTCATTTACGCTCTTGTTATGGATGCTTTTTGGCAGTGTGTCAGCAATGGCACTTTATCGCGTCAGCTACATAAAGCTTTTGTCACTTACAGTGCTTTATACATTGTGTTTTTGCTCCACAGATATGCTGGCATCGAATCTGTATTTGTCTATTGGAAATCACTTCAACATAAACGGTGATACGATCATGACATTCTCCTTACAGAGAATAGGATTGGTGGTTTGGGCAAAGTCTGTAATGATTGTGTTTGTGGTTTCTTTGAGAAAACTGATTATTCCGCTTATCCAGAGTGAGTATGAAAAAAGGGTATTGCTGATATCACTGATTGCTTTTTTGCTTTTTTTATATTACAGGAAACCGGCACAGAGCAGTTTTTCTGTGGAGATATCCAGCATATTCGGGCTGTTGGTGCTCCTCTGCAGTCTGGGAGTATATGTGGGTTACAAATGTCTGGAAAGCAAGAACGAAAAAATGCAGAGCAGGATAGCGAAGATACAGAACGAATTATTGCAGGAAAACTATCAGGCAGTAAGTAATTTATATGAGAGCAACGCAAGGCTGTATCATGACTTGAATAATCATTTAGATATCCTGTATCAGCTGCTTGTCTCAAAACGCCTGGATGAGGCAAAAGAGTATATCAGCCGGATCGGCGAACCCATGAAAGAAATGGTCAAAAAAAGATTTACGGGAAATGATATTATTGATGTAATCATCAGCTGTAAAAAGCAAAAGGCGGAGCAGCTCGGAATTAAAACAGATATTGATGCGGAATTCCCGGTAAATACAGGCATACAGCCCAGTGATGTATGTACGGTTTTAGGGAATCTGCTGGACAATGCAATAGAGGGAAGCAGAAATACGGACAATGCAGGAATCTGTCTGAAAATACACTGTGTGCATCAGTTCATTTTGATCCAGATTTCCAATACGACTTCCAGACAGCCCCAAATTGACCCCCAAACCGGTAGATGGATTACGGATAAGACTGACCGGACAAGGCATGGATGGGGGATGCAGAGCGTAAAAAGTATTGTGGAAAAGTATAATGGAACAATGCAATATAAGTTCAGTGGAACAGAATTAAGAATAACAGTAATACTGTTCTTCTGATGTAATATATGGAATGAGAGGAGCCGCCTTGTCTGGGCGGCTTTTTTGTTCGCGGACATAAAATGAAAGGTTCACGGACAAAACGGGCAAATCTGTGCTGCATTATTATATAATCTTCAAGAAAAATAAAAAAGGAGACTTAAGTATTATGAAAGTAAGGAAGAACATGATTGCTATTATGCTCTTGGCGTGTGTGGGATGTATGGGATGTGCAAAGGAACAGCCAAAAACCGATGTCAGGAATGAAATCAAATCGGAGGATACCTGGAATGCTGAAAACGAAACAGAATCAGGGGATACAGGAAGCGTTGCCAACAAACAGGATTTTCCGGAAAAATTTCAGGAGTCTGTAAATGGAGTCACTTTCGATACGGTGATTCAGATATCAGAAGATGCAGAACTTGGGAATCTGCATCAAGTAACGGCAACCCTCCAACAGCCGGATATCGAGAAAGCAAAAGCAATGTTCTCCGAAGGGAAGACTGTCACGGAGGAGAGGAATGAAACCGGCTCTAGTGAGGATGGGATTGAATATCCCAGCTATACTGCCAACTATGAGGATGGCACCTTTTTGCGCGCGAGTACGGTTCTGGTTTACAGTACCCCGGTATTTGAGAAAGTATATGGGGCCTTCCGTCTGGATAATGATTACAATGCAGACAAGTATTCAAAAGATACCGTAATGGAAATAGGGGATCCCCGGACGATATTTGATACCGTCCTCAAAAACATCAATGGGGCAGGATATCAGTTGGAAGAGGCTGTTTATGACTATTATGCATTAGATCATGAGACCATGGAAAAGGAATACAGGGCATTTGATAAGTCAGGCCAGGAATTAAGCACGGATAATCTTTCATGGGGAGCGGAAAATGACTGTTATTTCTTTACGGCAGTCCAGCAGCATGAAGGACTTCCTGTATACTTTGGGAGCCAGGACTTTCCGGAAGATGGGGAAAGCAACAGGCCGGTTCAGGTGTTGTATTCTGCAGATGGGATAGAAAGGCTGGAAGTTTCACGGCTGTATTCCTTTTCCGAATCGGGAGAGGCTGTAAGCTTATTGGATTTTGGCACAGTCGCTGAAACTGTATCAAAAAAATATGGGGATGTCATAGGGGCCTCCTATATGGTTAAGCGGGCAGAACTATATAAAATGCCGATAAAACTGGCAGATAGCACTTATGACATAAAGATTGTATGGCTGTTTGAAATCACGGAATCAGGGGTAGACAGCGATACTGGCAAAGAATATGAATATACACAGTACATGTTTGTCGACGCAACAGATGGTACGGAGGTGTTTTTTTAATGAAGAAGCGAAAGGGATATTTCCAGACAGAAATCAGCCGCCTGTTCCATAAAAAGGAGCTTTACTTTTCTGTTATGGGAATCGTCATGATTTTATTCTTATCGGCAAATGACGGGATGGGAAACATGGGCGGCTCC
>JAIECJ010000037.1 GCA_029068555.1 Lachnospiraceae bacterium | reverse complement strand
TTTGCACACAAAATGCTAAAAGGCAAGCATTTTGGCGCACGATTCCCACTACTTTGGTGTAGGTGTGAACAGTAACAGAATCTACAGCGGATATAATGTCTGGTCTGAAGAGACGTTTCTTCTCTTTGAGGCTGTTTCGGATGGGAAATATCTCATCCGCGGATTTACGAACCAGGAAATCCGGCATGCTGTCCATAGGGAGCATCCCGATTCCCCCAAAGTAAAAGGGCAGACCAGCAGGGAATTCTCAAAATTAAGGGCACACGGACTGATCAGGAAAGTCCCGCATTCCAGAAGATATTTAGTCAGCGATAAAGGCCGCCGTATCATGGGCGCATTGATCGAAACCAAAAGAAAAATCTATCCTGAATTTGCAGCCAAATGAACATCCAGCCTGTTAATATTCTTTGAAAAGCCTGCCTGACGAACAGGTAGAATACTTGTGTCCTCAGACAGGTTTTATTTTTATGATTTTTTATATCAATAGCATAGTTTTGTAATTCAGAAATATATCTCTTTTGTTCAGATGGTGGGCATTCATTCATATAAAACTCAAAAAGCTTTTTGAAATCAGTCTTTGAATCAAATGTACCACCTTTCTTGAATTTTAGAAGAATTTTATTGTATATTTCATTTTTCAATGCAGGTTTTGTAATTCTTATTGTACTGCTTAGAAAAGCCTTAATATCCTCATTTTCCAACAGTTTCTCATTAACTGTTGTATAATCATTGTCTTCACCAGTGGGAAGAAACAACACAAGTTTCCCCTCATAATCATACGCTGGAACTGCATTTTCTTTGCTGTCAAGAAAAATAGGCTTTACACAGAATTTTTTTATTCTATTATTTGTTTCACCAATCCAATTATAGAATTCCGAGAGCTCTAAGTTATTAATTTTATCATAGGTGAACTTTCTATAATAGCAAAAATGCTTTTCCATCTCACAAATAAACCCTATTTTAAATTAATCCTATCTCCACTTTTAAACGCAAATCCCTCGTAAGCAGCGTTAATTATCATGGAATTAACATATTTTACTTCATCTTCATACATTTTTTTAACATGAATTGTTATTACCTTTTTATTTAAATTCCATTTAGGTTTTTTCAAGAATTCATCGCTAAAGGTGGCAACACTCTTAGGCGTTCCTTCAACTCCGTTAGAAGTAAGTAAAATAATCCTATCTGGTGAAATTGGACATACAGAATACATAGGTAATTCTATTCCTGCATCCGTTTCACCGTAAATAAGTGTTGGATAAACATCACTTATAATAAAATCTATATGACCTCTTCTCTCTGCTACAATAAAATAAAGACCTGAATACCCCAAAATATCTCGTAAGAAAAACATTTTAATGGGATCATCTATTTCCTTATGATTCAATACTTCTTTTAATGACCTGCAATTAACTAAATTCCCCAAATTCCTTTTCCAAAAATCAGATAAATCACCATTTTTCTGATACATAGAATAAAATGTTTTATTTTTATTGGACGCTCCGATTCCGAAGCTATCACTTGT
>JAIECJ010000036.1 GCA_029068555.1 Lachnospiraceae bacterium | reverse complement strand
ATTTATAATAAGCTAAGGCTGAGGTTCTATATATTGTTGATATTGCCTTTGACATTTTGGACATACTACGATATATAGTTATTTTGTTAACCGTTATGAAAGGAGCTTTGCCATGAAAAAATATACCAATTCAGTACTAGCACTCTTTATATGTATGCTGATTCTTACTCCATCAACAGTATATGCCGAGGAACTGGTAAATATGCCTGCGTTCTCCATTATACAGCCTATAACGGGTGCCGCTCTGGCAAATGAAAATCTTACAGACAGTCTTACAGCGCGATTAAATCTATATCTTGTAGATAATTATACCAGCGGAAATATTGATGAACAAAAATTTAACGAAATTGTTGCAAGCGGAATGATTTCTGAAAATGCTTTCTTTGCAAATTCTGTATTCGTAGGCGATTCACTCACTGTTGGATTCAACGAATACTGTCGGACGCATGAGTCCATCGCATCCGATTCTACATACTTTCTGGCAAGGGTAAGCTGCTCTGCCAAAGCAGCCATATCAAAAAATGCCCTCACAGAGCATGCTGGCATTATGCCAATATACAACGGACAAGTTCAGTATATTGAAGACTCTGTATCTCAGCTTCCTAATGTTTCAAAAATGTTTATCTGTTACGGAATAAATGACCTGACAGGCAGTACGCCAAATCAGTTTGTTTCAGACATGCAGACACTGATCACAAGAATTACAGCTAAGACTCCCGGATTGCAGGTATATGTAATATCCATTCCATGTATCATGAGCGGCGTCAACACCGGATATCTGAGTAACGAATCCATTCAGACTGCCAATATCCTTCTGCAGGATCTGTGTATGCAGAATGGCTGGGGTTTTATCAATATCTCCGAACATCTAATGGGACCAAACAATGCGATTCGTCCAGAATATAGTTCCGACAGCTATGTGCATGAGAATAGCCGCGCATACAAGATTTGGAACAGTGTATTAAAAGATTATGCATTTATGGAAATAACAAAATAAAGCACAAAAAATGGATGCGAACAACATCCATTTTTTGTGCTTTATTTTATTACATTCTGGTAAAATTCATAAAACTGTCCTCTCCGCCGGGTTCTGAACCGGATACCTTTACTACCACAAATTTCAATCCCTGTGCAACAGCCTCGTCAAGCTTACTTTTACCGGCACTCAGTATAAATGTCCCCTCTTTTTCAACAACGGATACGACATCAGCATCTGGCACATCTTCTGTAGGTACTATAACAGATGTGGGATTCAGTTCCATCATTTTCTCAAACTTTCCACTTTGATATTCCGCCATTTTGTCCAATATTTCCTGAACAATCTCATCTGGTGACGCATTTGTACTCTCTATCACCAGATTGTAATTGCTCATGTCATAGTAATCAATGCCATACACTTCCTTATATCGCACAGTCTCAAGCTTCTGCCTGTTAATAAGAGCCTTTCTGCATGCCCCCTGTGACTCATACGACTCCGAATTTGCCCGCAGGCTGTCATTGAAAACCCTGCGGCTTGCCTCGTCAATGTCTGTAATAATAAATATCTTGAAACTTTTGGATGCAAAATGCCACGCAAGGCGTGAATCAAATACTACATTATCACGCTCCTCACTGATTCTTGTTGTCGTATCATCAATCATCTTGTCCACAGAATGGTCACCGCGGCTTGCTGCTTCGTTTACCTGCTTATTAAACGCTTCGACAGACATGCCTTTTTCCATGGCAAGCTGTCTGAATATATTTCCCGTCGACGAATATTCATATCCTCTTTCCTTCAGTTTTTTTGCCACGCTCGATTTGCCGCTTCCAAGATTTCCTGTGATTGTAATATTCATTCCACTATCCTCTCCTTTATGTACTTTATAAAACATGTCTATTCTGCTACTTTACAGCATAATTTTGTCTGTGTCAACTTTCCTGACATCTGTGTCTATCTACAGCTCACCAAAGCAGTCTCTATGGATTACATCGCTTACATGGCACATATCCCTGTGCTATGATATCTTCCCTGCTTTCCGACGAGTCTTTTCTGTTTACGGTAGGAAGCGAATTACAAGAAGGCTTATGAAATTTTTTTGTCTTCGTATTTAAAACATATGAAAGCTCCTTTGTGTCTGAACTGGTTTCTTTCTTGCCAGGCTCCTTTACTACAGAAGAATCCTGATTCTCAGATTTCTGTTCTGGCACTTTCCATACAGAAGTGTTTCCGTTTGGCTCTCCTGCTTTCCACGTGTCAGATGCTGGAACATTAAACGTAATCTTTTCCCCATCAGAAACTGCTACAATGGTTCCTTCCTCATCTGTCCGGTATACCTCCACCCCGTTCATCCGGAATGTGTTTAATGTCTCGGCATGCGGATGCCCATACGAGTTATCTTCCCCACAACTTATGACTGCACAAGTGGGATTGACCGCCTCAAAAAATTTCTGAGAAGTGGACGTCCGGCTTCCATGATGTCCCGCTTTGTATACATCTGCCGAAATGTCAATACCATTTTCCAGTATATCTTTTTCCGCTGTTTCCTCTGCGTCACCTGTAAACAGGAACCTATTCTTCCCGTTCTCAACTGTCAGGGCTATCGAAGCATCATTGGGATTATCATAGCTGTCATTTGGCGCCAGAATCGTTATTTTTGCCGCTCCAAGGGAATATTGCGTCCCGACTTTCGGCGTGTAATATTGCAAACGCTTATTGTCAAGCGCCTGTATCATCTTCTGATATGTCTTATTATCTTTCTCAAAATTTGACAAAAACACCTTATCTATATCAAACTTTGTAATAATAACCGGCGCACCGCCTATATGGTCTGCGTCAGGATGTGTAAAAATGAGATAATCCAATTTTTTAATTTTTTGTTTCTGTAAATAATTTTGTATCGCAGTTCCCTTGGTATAATCACCAGCATCAATCAGCATAGCATGTCCGTCGCACATAATCAGCGTGGAATCCCCCTGCCCGACATCTATATAATGCACCTCCATACTGCCTGCCTCCGCACTTTCTGCTTTGGCATCGCCTGTCTTGGCATTCGCAGCCTGAGACATCATGGAACCAGCCGAAAATCCGCCGATTATAATTGCTGCAACTAGTATCAGATTTAATATTTGTCTGTGTATCTTCCTCATAGTGCGTACCTCCTATACACTGCATATCTTATATATATCTTACACAAAAAAACACCAAAATACAAACACTTTCGTTACCGTCTGCACACTTTTTGACACAATTTTATTTCACCAACTTTATAGTTATCTAAACAGTGTGCAATTTGAATACGCAGCAGTTCAGCCTTCATCTTCCTGTTACAGACATCAAGCCATCGCGAAGCGATTTTGCATGGCTTGATACCTCTCAGCCACTATCTATTTCACGGAATTTGCTGTAAATACAAATAACACGGCAAATTCTGAAAATTTCTAATTTATACTTGACTATTTTCCAACTTTCTGATATTATGAATTAACCTTGATTAATCAAGGGGTAGTAAAGGTTTCGACAGGGAACTTGAAGATGGAGAAGCAGGTCGCAGGCATGCGTTAATTCCAAAATTAAAATTAAACGCTGAAGATAATTTAGCATACGCAGCCTAATGGCTGCTGTCTGACCTAGTGCACCTACACATTGGGAGCCAGGCATCATCTATGTAGGAAACGACGCATATTAAGCTTTGCGTATGTGGGCGTATTATGAAGCTACTGACCGTTTAGGGGCGTTGATTCGCCTAAACGGAAAGGAATTGGGATTTCCCGAAACAATCAACTAAACCTGTAGAAGTACATGGGATGGTTTTTTGGACACGGGTTCGACTCCCGTCTACTCCACTAAAAACTCGCAAAAAGTGCTGGTTTATACAGCTTTTGGGAGTTTTTCTTTTGCTTTAAAACACGTTTTGGAATATAAAAGATTACCAGAATATGCTTTTTCTAAAAACTGGTTAAACTATATCTATGGTCAACAAATTCAGAAAGGACAGTCTATATGAAAAGTCAGGAAAAAAATTATGATGCCATAAAAAATCACTTTTATGGCACACTCGGTTTTATCCAGCTGCTTGGCATGCGCATTACAGAAATATCAGAAGGATACTGCAAGGGAGAAATGCCTTTAAGACCTGAAATTCTAAATCCTCTTGGCAGTGTGCATGGCGGATGCACCTTTGCCCTCGCCGACACCATCGGCGGAAGCGCCGCGCTGACACACGGAAACAGTGTCGTGACTGTCGACAGCAATATTCATTATCTTGCGCCTGCCTGCAACACGGAAAAACTGGTCGCAGAGGCAAAGGAAATAAAATATGGTTCCACAATTGCAGTCTATGAAGTAAATGTCTACAAGACAGACGGCACAATGGTTGCCACCTCCATACAGTCATATTTTGTATTCACCGATAAACATATACAGGAAAAAAGCTAACCGGACAGGTTTTCCCTGCCCGGCTGCTTTTACTTATTATATAAATCTCTCTTGTCGATAACGCGGACTGCTTTGCCCTCGCTTCTTGTAATCGTCTTCGGCTCTATAATTTTTACATCAACCTTAATGCCAAGCATGGATTTTAATCCTGCCACGATAGATTTTTCACGTTCCAATGTGTTAAATCCTGTATCTGCCGCCATCTCGGGTGTCTTCTCCACCTGTACTTCAATTGTATCATTATTCCCGACACGGTCTACGAAAATCTGGTAGTTTGCCTCATAACCCTTATTCAGCAAAACTGCCTCAATCTGTGACGGCCATACATTCACACCCTTTACTACCATCATATCATCGCTTCTGCCCATCGGCTTATGCATACGGATATGAGTACGTCCGCATGAACATTTCTTTCTGGTCAGATAACAGAGGTCGCGTGTACGGTACCGCAAAAGTGGAAATGCTTTTTTTGTAATACATGTAAATACGAGTTCTCCAATCTCACCCTCGGGAAGCACCTCACCCGTATCCGGATTGATAATTTCGGGAATAAAGTGATCCTCCTGAATGTGCATTCCCTGCTGCTCCTCACACTCAAAAGAAACGCCCGGACCCGAAATTTCAGTAAGCCCATAAATGTCATAAGCTTTTATCCCCAGTGATTTTTCAATATTCTTCCGCATTTCCTCTGTCCATGGTTCTGCACCAAATATTCCTGCTTTTAGTTTAATCTGATCCCTGAGCCCTCTCTCATTGATTGCCTCTCCGAGATTTGCAGCATATGACGGCGTACAACATAGAATGGTAGATCCAAGATCAGTCATAAACTGAAGCTGCCGCTCTGTATTTCCTGAAGACATAGGAAGTGTCAGACATCCTACCTTGTGTGAACCGCCGTTTAATCCTGGTCCTCCCGTAAAGAGTCCATATCCATAGCAGACATGACACACATCATCTTTCGTGCCGCCCGCAGCCACAATTGCCCTTGCGCAGCATTCCTCCCACACGTCAATATCCTCCTGTGTATAGAACGAAACGACACGGCGTCCTGTCGTGCCGCTCGTTGACTGAATCCGTACACATTCAGACAAGGGAACTCCCAGCAGCCCGTATGGATACTGATCCCTCAAATCATTCTTATCAATAAACGGAAGTTTATGTAAATCTTCTACGCCATTCACATCCTCAGGCTTCACTCCTAACTCATCCATTTTATCATGATAAAATTTCACGTTTTCATATACATATTTTACCTGTGCTGTCAATCGTTCGCTTTGCAAAGCCTTTATCTGCTCTACTGGCATCGTTTCAATTTCTGGTTGATAATAATTTGCCATTTGAAATTCTCCTTCGCTTTAATCTTTTAAAGTTGTACACTTTTAAAGTGTATCACACTTTTCGCAAATTGTTAACTTAAATATAAGATTTTCTATATATTTTTCTATAAATGTTATAGTACCTTTCCATCCAAATACAGTTTATACTGATGATATATCAAAATTTTACCAAAGGAGTTAATACATATGAAATACACCAATCCCATTCTCCCAGGATTTCACCCCGACCCAAGCATTTGCAGAGTCGGAAATGATTTTTATCTGGTAACCAGTAGTTTTGAATATTTTCCAGGACTTCCCCTTTTTCACAGTGCAGATCTTGTTCATTGGGAACAAATCAACCATATTCTCAGCAGAAACAGCCAGTTTACCCTGTCGTCAGAAGCACCAAACTGTCTGGGAATCTATGCACCTACCATCCGGTATCAAGATGGAATCTACTATTGCATTGTCACAAATGTAGGCGGTCCAAAAAGCGGCAATTTTTTTGTGTATTCCACAAACCCCTATGGAAAATGGTCTGAACCAGTATATCTTCCGTTTGAGGGAATTGATCCATCCCTTTTCTTTGATGATGACGGAAAAATATACTATTGCGGCACAGACACGGGTATCTTTCTATCAGAATTAAAACTTACAAGATCTATATCTCCAGATGGAAATGTGCATATATCCTGCGATAAAACAGGCGCAAAAGTGTATGCCTGGAATGGTTCTGGAGGAAATAATCCGGAGGGACCGCATTTGTACAAAATAAATGATATGTATTATCTTATGATAGCCGAGGGCGGCACTGAGTACTGCCATATGGTGACCATTGCAAGAAGTGCATCTGTATATGGTCCATATGAAAGCTGTCCACACAACCCAATTCTCACAAACCGCAGCACCGAACTTCCTATTAAGGCAGCGGGACACGCTGATATGGTTGAGGACCAAAACGGAAACTGGTGGGCTGTTTGTCTTGGAATAAGACCTCTAGGCTACCCTTTTCGGCATAATCTGGGGCGTGAAACCATGCTGGTGCCTGTCACTTGGAAAAATGGCTGGCCTATAATGGGATGGAACGGGGATGGACATGTCGACCCTGAAATTACCACCGCACTTCTCCCATGTTCAGAAGCGGATTATAACACTCCATTTCAAAGCAGTTTTTACATTCCTGGGCAAAGCATGACAGATGAATTCAATACTGCCTCTATGCATCCGTCATGGAACACGATTTTCAATCCGGACTATCATTTGTATGAATTTACCGCAAACGGGCTGATTCTGCATGGTAATCAGCATAACTTGTCAGACAATATGCCAAAATCCCTTCTTTGCAGGCGACAGGAGCACTTTAACTTTACTGCACAGCTTACTTTATCTATGAAAGAGATTCCTGAAAACGGCGAAGCGGGTATCTCCATATACATGAATAACCGACATCACTACGAAGCCGCCATGACCATGCAAAACCAGAAGCGCTGCCTTATCATCCGGCGTCAAATCGGAAAGCTGAGCGCTATCGAAAATACAATTGAATATGACAGCGATACTGTCATTTTACAGCTTACCGGCTCACGCGAACAATACCACTTTGATTTTCTGACTGATGAAAATGCACCAGCCGTATCTATCGGTTCCGGCGAAGTACAATATCTGACTACAGAATCAGGCGGCTGTTTTACAGGAAACTATATTGCAGTTTATGCTTCAAATGCAAATGCTGTTTGCAAAAAATTTGTCTATAAGGTAAAATAAAATATATTACAATTTTTCCACATTGGAATCGCTGTGATACCACATAATTTGCAAAAAATACAGGAGGGCATTTATGAAGCCAAAGGTTTATTTTTCTAAAACAATTACACCTGAAAAAGTACTTGAATTATACAAATTAATTGACAAACAGCTTGACGGCAGAATAGCCATTAAACTACATTCCGGCGAGGTCGGAAACCAGAATTTCCTAAAACCCGACTTCTGGAAACCTGTTATTGACTATGTAGGCGGAACCGTCGTTGAATGTAACACTGCTTATGACGGCGGGCGCGATACAACAGCGAAACATATGAAAACGCTGCGTGAACATGGCTGGAGCAAATATTTTGAGGTGGATCTGATGGACGCCGAAGGACCAGATCTCGAACTTCCAATTCCGAATGGTCATAAGATAAAGAAGAACTTTGTCGGAAAAACACTCGCTGACTATGACTCCATGCTGGTGCTTTCCCACTTTAAAGGACATCCCATGGGCGGCTACGGCGGCGCATTGAAGCAGCTCTCCATAGGTGTTGCATCATCCATGGGCAAAGCATATATTCACGGCGTTGGTGACACGAACAATTTCTGGCATTCCGACCATGATTCTTTTCTTGAGTCCATGGCAGATGCGGCATCAAGTGTCATTGACTATTTAAAAGGAAATATCATCTATATCAATGTCATGAAAAATATGTCTGTCGACTGTGACTGCTGTGCAGTGGCAGAAGACCCTTGCATGGCTGACATCGGCATACTGGTTTCACTTGACCCTGTTGCCATTGATCAGGCATGTCTTGACCTTGTCTATGCATCGGATGATCCAGGAAAAGATCATCTACTGGAACGCATCGAATCGAAAAACGGCGTGCATACAATAGAAGCTGCTGCTTCACTAGGTTTGGGTTCACGTGAATACGAACTCATAGCAGTTCAATAATAACAAAACTTTAATGGAGCGCCACCGCTAAACCGGGGCGCTCCATCACTATTTATCTGTATGCTTATCCGCTTCGCTTACCACATTATAAACATCAATTCGCTGTAGATCTATCTCCGGCATCCCTATAAACAGTCCGCCATAATCATAGGTATCTGGCATCTTTTCAATACGGACAATTTCTATAAAAGCATGTATCACTTCTTTTGTCCAAATAGTAAGGAACGCCTCATACACAGCTCCCATATCAAGAAGCTCCTCACAGTAAAAGCCGATTCCAGTCTTTGAAACATTCATGACCTCAACCCCGATTTCTTCCTGATTTCCCGAATCAAGCCTCTTAACCAAAAGTTTTGACTTTAAATTCGTTCTCTTGCTTTTTCTTCGATCTTCCATATTATTCTACTCCTTTACAATACACGCTCTAGAGCGTGTTTGAAAAATATTATTGTTGGAGCCATATCATTTTAAAGTTTATAGTCCAATTAAACATTTCATTTTACAAATTCTTATAATACAAAAATAACAAATTACACAAAAAAAGTCAACACTATTAGGAAGTCATAAACATATTTTAACAAAAAACAGCGGAAATGGCTCACTTAATGAACATCGCATCCCCAAAGGAAAAGAAACGATATCGCTCCCGCACTGCCGTATTATACGCATTGAGTACTTTTTCCCGTCCTGCAAGCGCGGACACCAGCATAATCAGGGTAGACTCTGGAAGATGGAAGTTGGTTATCAGATTATCCAACACTTTAAACTGGTAACCGGGATAGATAAATATTTCCGTGTTGTCACTTCCGGCGATAACTTCTCCTTGTTCATTTGCTGCACTCTCTATCGTGCGGCAGCTTGTGGTTCCAACACAGATAACCCTTCCGCCGGTCTGTTTTGTGCTGTTTATAATATCTGCCGCCTCCTGCGTCACCTGATAAAACTCAGAATGCATGTGATGGTTTAAGAGATTTTCTTCCTTGACCGGACGAAATGTGCCAAGTCCGACATGCAATGTAACATATGCAATCCGCACACCTTTTTTCTGTACCCTGTCCAGAAGTTCATTCGTGAAATGAAGTCCCGCTGTGGGTGCCGCCGCAGAGCCTTCATGCTTCGCATATACAGTCTGATACCGGTTCTTATCCGCAAGCTTGTGCGTAATATATGGTGGCAGCGGCATTTCCCCAAGCCTGTCAAGCACCTCCTCAAAGATTCCGTTATATTGAAATTGTATGAGCCTGTTTCCCTCGTCAACAACGCCAATAACTTTTCCGGTCAAGATTCCGTTCCCAAAGCTGATAACAGCACCTTCTCTCGCCTTCTTCCCCGGCTTTACAAGTGTTTCCCATACATCACCTTCGCGCCGCCTGAGCAGGAGCACCTCAATTGCTGCCCCTGTCTCAGGCTTTATCCCCATTAGTCTCGCAGGAATCACCTTAGTATTGTTCAGCACAAGGCAGTCCCCTTTATGAAGGTAATCAACAATATCTGTAAATACCTTATGCTCTGTCTCTCCTGTTTCCCTGTCAAGCACCAGAAGTTTTGAACCCGATCTGTCCTCGAGTGGATCCTGTGCAATCAGTTCTTGCGGCAGGTCAAAATAAAAATCCTTTTTTAACAGTTCCATAATTCATCCTTATCAAAAAATATAATCCTATGCACGCAGTTCAATGCCAAGCCCCTCTAATCCATTTAGAATCTTTTTCATGGCACCTGCTACATCGCTCTCCTCAAGCGTTCTGTCCTTTGCCCTGAACGTAATCGAGTAAGCGACAGACTTATATCCTGACCGAATCTGGCTGCCCTCATAGATATCAAACAGACGATACTCCTCCAGAATTTTTCCTCCACGCTGTTCAATTACTTTCTCAATATCCCCGACCAGTATATCCTTTGGCACCACCATACTGATATCACGTGACACGGCCGGATATTTCGCAATTCCCTCATACTTTCTGTCAAAGGAAGCAAATGGAAGTATCTCAGGCATATCAAGCACTGCGATGTATACCTTTGTATCTATATCATAATTGTCGGCTGCCTCAGGATGAATCTCACCTAAATAGCCGATAACAGCATCTTTATACTGAATCAGCGCCTGACGTCCGGGGTGAAGGAACGTTTTTTCTGCATTAGGATTGTAAGAAATTTTCTTTGTCATGCCAATGCTCTCAAGGAACTCCTCAACAACACCTTTCATGGTAAAGAAGTCTCCCTCCCCATACATACCGAGCGTAAACTGCATTCTCTCATCGGGATAATCCACTACCGGAAGGCTCTTTGGTATATAAATATTGCCAAGTTCATACAGGCGCACATTCTTATTTCTGCGGTTGTAATTCGTGGCAAGTGATGTCAGGATTCCATTCAGTGAAATTGTTCTCATAATCGAAAAGTCTTCACCTAACGGATTAGAAATTGTCACCGCTTTTCTGAGGTCGCTGTCCTCCGGAATCAGAAGCTTGTCGAATACTTTCGGACTCTCAAACGAATAGCACATTCCCTGTGAAAAACCACAGTACTCGGCAATATCCCTGGCTTTCTCCTCGATTCTCAATTTGAATGTAAGCTTACCCGTCGTTGCCTCACCGCTTGGAAGTGTCGTAGGAATCTTATCATATCCATAAAATCTTGCAACTTCCTCAGCTATATCCGCAAAGCATCCGACATCCTGCCTGAATGATGGTGCTGTAATCATGCCAGTGCACTCATCATAAGCGAGCTCCAGCCTGCCAAATATCTCAAGCATCTCATCTTTTGATATATCTGTACCAAGAAATTGATTGATTCTGTCTGGCTCAAACCGAATCTGCTCTAATTCCCTAAAAGGTTCTTTCACATCAACAATTCCGCCTACGGCTTCCCCGCAGCCAAGTTCTTCAATCAGCTGACATGCCCTGTTGATAGCTGTCTCCGCATTTCTCGGATCCAGTCCTTTCTCAAAAATTCCGGAAGCATCTGTCCGAAGCCCTACTCTCTTGGATGACTTTCTGATATTCGCGCCATTAAATGTTGCCGCTTCAAACAGCACTGTCTTAACATCATCTGTAATCTTGGAATTTTCGCCGCCCATAATACCCGCAAGGCCGATTTCCTTTTCCGCATCACATATCATGAGCATTTCTGAGTCAAGCTTTCTCATCTGCCCGTCAAGCGTCTGGAATTCGTCTCCGTCCTTTGCGCGTCTTACAATAATCTTGTTTCCAGAGACATTGTCAAGGTCATATGCGTGCATTGGCTGCCCATACTCCATCATGACATAATTTGTGATATCAACGAGATTATTAATCGGTCTGATACCACATGCAGCCAGCCTTCTCTGCATCCATTCAGGAGACGGTGCAATCTTGATATTTTTGCACACTCTTGCACAGAAACGTGAGCAAAGATCTGCATCCTTTATCTCTACGGAAATAAAATCATTTACATCCTCTCCGTTTCCTTTCACCTCCACTACTGGCGGGACAAATGGCTTTCTAAAAGTCGCGGCTGCCTCCCTCGCTATTCCCAGAATACTGTAGCAGTCAACACGGTTTGAAGTCACTTCATACTCCACAACCGTATCATGCAGACCAAGCGCCTCTACTGCATCCTCACCAGGCGTTACAGGCTTGCGGAATACATAGACGCCATCCTCCGGCGCCTCGGGGTACATATCCTTGCTGGAACCAAGTTCCTCGATAGCGCACATCATACCCGCCGACTCAACGCCGCGCAGCTTCCCTGCCTTAATTTTTATTCCGTTTTCGGGAAGCGGACCACCGTCATGTCCTCCGGCTACCTTTCCACCATCAAGGACAGTCGGAACATAGTCTCCCTCTTTCAAGTTCTGTGCCCCAGTTACAATCTGCACTGTTTCCGCACCGACATTGACCTGACAGACTATCAGCTTATCTGCATCCGGGTGGCGTTCAATTTTTTCAATATGCCCAACAACAATCTTTTCAAGATTTTTATCCAGCCGTTCAAATCCTTCTACTTTTGTTCCTGAGAGTGTCATTGCATCACAGTATTCTTTGTCCTCACATGCAAGCTCAGGTACATATGCCTTAATCCATGATAATGGTGTATTCATTTTATCCTCTCTTTCTATGACATGTGTATCATATAACAATATTCTCTTTTCACAAATGCTAAAACTGCTTCAGGAATCTGATATCATTCTCATACAGTAATCTCATATCATCAATCTCATACTTCAGTAATGCAATTCTCTCAAGCCCTACGCCAAACGCAAAACCTGTATAAACATCTGGATCAATATTACTCATCTTCAATACATTCGGATGAACCATTCCGCATCCTAAAATTTCTATCCATCCCTCACCTTTGCAAAAACGGCAGCCACTTCCACCACACTTAAAGCATGACACATCCATCTCGGCAGACGGCTCTGTAAAAGGGAAGTGGTGTGGTCTGAATTTTACCTTTGTTTCCTCACCGAACAGCTCATGTGCAAACTCGGCAAGCGTTCCTTTTAAGTCTGCAAACGTAATTTTTTTGTCAATGACAAGCCCTTCGATCTGATGAAAAGACGGTGAATGAGTCGCATCCACCTCGTCCGAGCGAAATACGCGCCCAGGAGCAATCATTCTGATCGGAAGCCTTCCCTTCTCCATCTCGTGAACCTGTACACCCGAAGTCTGCGTTCTAAGAAGAATATCACTGTTAATATAAAACGTATCCTGCTCATCCTTTGCAGGATGGTCAGCCGGAATATTCAGCGCCTCAAAGTTGTAATAGTCCTTTTCTATCTCTGGTCCCTCTACAACCTCGTACCCCATGCCGGTAAAAATTCTCTCGACTTCCTCAAGGGCAATGGTATTCGGATGGCGGTGGCCAACTTTATTTCTCTGCGACGGAAGCGTCACATCAATCACTTCTGCCCTCATCCTTGCCTCGCGAAGCTTTCTTTCCATGTTTGTCCGCGCCTCATCAAGAATCCTTTCTATTTCTGCTCTCGCCTCATTGACAAGCTGCCCCACCTTTGGCCTGTCCTCTGGCGCCACATCTTTCATGCCCTTTAGTACGGCTGTAAGCTCGCCCTTCTTGCCCAAAAAATTGACACGCACATCATTTAATTTGTCCAACGCCTCACTTTCGTTGATCTGACGGATTGCATCCGCCTTAATCTGCTCTAACTTCTCTTTCATCGCCGTTCTCCTTTACTTTACAAATTGCCTTATGTGCCTCTGCACAATTCATTCTCCTGTGCTATCGGTTCAGGAATACTCTTGCCCCGCACAAGTCTGCGCAATCGAGCAGGGGAAAAGCTTTTCCCTGCTCGCCGCGCGCCCCATGCGCCGCTTCTGCGGCATAATTCCTTTGCAGGGGGCTGCGCATAAAAAATCCCCTACAGGAAAGACTCCTGCAAGGGACGAATAAACCGCGGTACCACCCATGTTCCTGTACAGTACACGGCACAAATTACATATGCCCACATACATGACAGACTCTCAACAGACTTAACGTGTCGCTCCGTCTTTTTCTACCATATTAGTCAGTCTTATACTACACACGGCAAAGACGAAACTAAACTTCAAAAAAGCTGCTCTGGTGGGAAATTCAACATCACACTTGAACTGGGGGAGGCTTTCAGCCGGTGACCTCCATTCTCTGGCAGAAAATGTGACTCTACTTTGCACCTTCATGGCATTTAAATATAATATACACACTGTATTTGCACGACACAACATCTCTTTATATCTGCAAAAACATGCATAAAATATTGTTATGTTTTATAATAGGTTATCCTCCATAAAATGTCAAGTTAAAAATGAAAAATGCGTCGTTAAAATTTCTGTATTCAGGGCTGTAATACAATACTGCCAGACAACTATTTAAGGCGTGTATACAAAATTTCCATCCTTCCATAGTCCGTCATGATTTCCAGAATGACACTGTTGGTTATATTATAGTCTGTGGCATTATACTCATGGACATACAAGTCACTCTTGAACTGAACTCCATTTTGCGCCTTTTCCTCTATGGCGCTCATAGCGTACGCAGATATAATGTTTCCGATTTCCATAAGAGCCGAACGCTCAATCTCATCCATAAAATCCACATTCGGCAGTATCATGCCGCTGATTTTATTGTACAATATGCCTGCCAGCATATCCGACATTCCATACAGGAATAAATGCCTGTTACTGCCCTCCGCAATTGTCCTGACAATCGCAGCTCCATCCACATTGCCTTTGTAAATGCAGCTCTTTACTTCTAGAATTGGGATATCATACATTTCAGTAAGAAGTTTATATGCAACATTCTTTATAAAGCTTTCAGTGTCAGCAAACGATTCCATATTCTGCAGCGGAATATTTTTCAATATCTTTCTATCACAGACACAGACATGATTTACAAGCCATGCGAGCATTGTTCCTATAAAGCTCTTTAAATTTTTTGCGGAAAAGTCATTGCCCAGAAGCTCCTTATATGACTGTACTGTATTTTTAAAATCCTCATGGATCTTGATATGTTGGTCATAGCTCACATACTTCTTTTCTCTCTGAAGCTCCTCTTCGGTGTCAAAATGAAATTTTGTATATTCCACGAGGAAATCAATCGTGTCCATACATTCCTGCCTGTTGCTCTTCCTGTCACCACTTTTTGCGATTTCCAGCAGGTGCTCAATCTTTTCAAACAGTTGACGGTGCTGTTCGTCAACTTTGTCAATACCAACCTTATATTCATCTTTCCATAAAGCTGCCATAATCCTATCCCCTTATAGCTACGGGGCCCCCATAGCTATCGCATCCTTTCTTCAACTATTGTGAGTCCCATATGGGGGCAAACAAATTCCCCAAATGGTCTGCACAGCCACCATTTTCGGTGACATGAATTTAGTATATCATTACATGGAAAATTTTACAAGACACTATATCTCCGAAAAATAATCATCCACATATCCATCCGCAATCCACTTATTCACTAGCGCACCGCAGAAAAAAATGTACATACAAAAATACAGCCAGATCATTACAATCACTATACTTGTAAGGCTGCCATACATGGAGAATCCCCCAAAATAATCAATGTAGACTGAAAAGCCAAAAGAATAAAGTGTCCAAAAGACAGATGTGACCACTGCACCAGGATAGTGTTCTTTCCATGAAAGCTGGTTGTTTGGCAGCAGGCTGTACATTGTGCAGAAAACTACCGAGATCATGCCTGCAACAAACATATGCCGTATCCCTCCAAACAAACGCCACAGGCTTGCTGCTGGTCCGTTGTCAGGAATCAGCCACTTTGCCAGCGTATTTCCAAAGACAAGAACGCCTGCAGACAGTAAAATAGCAAGCAGCAGAAAAATTGTATAAAAAGATGCCTTTAACCGCAGAAGTATATACCCTCTCGTCTCCTCCACCTCATAAATATGATTGAGTCCTCTAATCAACGCCAAAACTCCCTTTGATGCTGACCAGATTACCACAAATGCGGATATCGACAGCAGTGTCAGGTGATTTCCATGATAGCTGTCAACAATACTCAGCAGGAAAAGGTATATTTTCTCTGGAATAACCGCCTGTGAAATATTAACCATCTCTTTGTTGCTGATGATGTCATGTGGCAAAATACCGCTGACAATCATAACCATCGGTATCACTGACAGGAACAAAAAGAACGCAGCGCCAGAGGCATAGGTTCCCACCTCAGCCTCATTAAACGCTCCGCGTATTTCCTTTTGCAGTCTGTATAACCTTGAAACTATTGACATCCGGGCAGCCCCTTCCATATTATCTGGCTGTCCAGTCAAGTTCACTGACAGCCTTTATGCTTCCATTATAATAATATGCCAGAATCCGGTCAGCCGTTAATCCTTTGTCAGCCAATGCCTTTGCCCCGTTCTGTGACATACCGCACCCATGCCCAAATCCCGCTCCATGTATTGTTATCTGCTTTAAATTATCCCCGCTTTCCCCATTATTATCAAAGCTTTTTTCAATGTAAAAATATGCGCTCGGAAGAATATCTCCCATTGTGTAACTGCTGCCGTCCTTTCTATATATAACATCCCTGTCGCAACCCAGTGCATGCCTTATCGCATTCTGTGACATAATACTTACCCTAAAGTGCTCTGTATCTATCATGATTCCTGTTACCAGACCGCTTTTCCTGCGCCCCAGCACCCTGATATCCTTAATAGTCTCCTCCTCCAGTATTTTGTCAGATGACAGAAAACGGGAACGTATTCTGACCATATGTGGTTGTGATAATGACAGATTATATATTTTTTGAAACATCATTTTGACAGCGGATGCATCAAAAACTTTGTCGTAATTCCAGCGGTACCATGCCTCACCATACTCCACATCCTCCGTATTTCCGTTGTCAATATACTGCTGATATGCTAATTCTCCTTCCTCACTATTTGCTGCATAGAGTTCCATTCCCGTCTCAACCAGATAGCTGTCCTCTTCAGATACAGTATTTCTCCACACACCTGCACCCCCGTTATATCCGCCCGAAGTAGAATAATAAAAGCTCTCCACAATCTTATCTTTATATGTCAGTACCTGATTCCTTGTCTCATCTACCGCCCTGTTTGCATCTGGAGACTCGTCACAGTTCCCATACACCTGAAACGCAGTGCTGTCATTCATATGTGCCTGCCACTCCGGATATGCATACTTCTGTTTGTGATAATATGTATAAGTCCTTGCACAGACTGCCTGCGCCTTCAATGCCTCCTCCGGATAAGACGGCGGCATCTCACTCGGAACCACACCATACAAATATTCTTCAACAGGAAGCTCATTCACAACAACAATCCCCTCACCGGCAGCGTAACACTCCAATCTCCCCCTGTACTGTGCCAAACCGTTTCGTTCAAGATTCCTTATTTGCAGTTTTCCGTTGTTTTTTCCCTCAAAGCGTATTATAGAGCCGGCTTTGAAATCATTACTGCTTAGGGCATATTCTGAATCAGGTGCACACTCCGACACCGTTCCGTTGTCATCCACAAGCATTCCGTCACTACATGCAATATGCAGCTCTGTATGGTATATTCCACGGTACCTCTGGTTCATAATCAGGATTCTTACATTCTCATCAAATGGAAGCTGCCTCTCCTCTGCCTCTTTCACTTCTTCCTTTTTTTCCTCCTGTCTGTTGTCCTCCGTTTTCTTCTCCTCAGCCTCCTCGTTGTCTGTCAGATTGACACTACACTGGTAAATGCCAAGTGCTATAATTACCCATAAAATGACGATCAGAACCTTTTTGGAAAACCCTTTAACAAAAAAAATAACAGCTTCCTCCTTAAGCGTCTTTTTGTCACAATTGAGTAGGGGACCTTTTTCTTACCTACTCGCACACCGGGCACCTGTCAGCTTTTCTGATAATCTTACTCCACGTGTCCGTGCGCATTACAAAAGCAGCCCGCTAAGGCTGCTTTTTCTCATTTGATTCTCCGAAACGCCGGCTCTTGTATTTTGACTCCTAGCCGATGCTAGGTGGGCAACCGCAATCTTTCTCGCTGTCTTCCCCTGGCCATACTGGGGGGCATGACATTAATCAGACAATATAGGAATCCCGTTTAAAGTGATGTAGGTTCAAAATGACAAGAGTTATCGCACATTTCAGATTAACTATAGTATACCCTATCACCATTAAAATATCAACCACTAATCCTATTGCATCTTTACTAATATTTTACAGTAAATTTTTGTTATTTTACATATGGATTTTTCAAGAACTTACTGCATAGAATTTATAGGATGCTTTTCCTGATTTTTTCACATCATAGAGAACCTTATCCGCCTCTTTCACCATCTTTTCAAGCTCCTCTTCCGATCCTAACAACTTCCTGCTGCTGATGCCTATGGAGCAGGATATCCGGTGTTCTTCGGGGATATCAATGCTTTTTCCAAGTTTTGCCCGTATGGTTCCCATAAATCCCCCCTCCTGCTCAATATCGTTGTAAATATTCTTTGCAAGCTGCTCAACATGTGATAAATCGTCTGTATAAACAGTAATCAAAAACTCATCACCGCCGTATCTGGTTACAAATCCATTCTCTCCCGTTTCTTTTTGGAAAATTTGTGACATACCCGTCAGAATGATATCACCTACCCCATGTCCGAAAGTGTCATTATAAAATTTAAAATTATCCAGATCAATATACATGATTGTAACCGGTTTTGCCTTGCCTTTACTGTGTCTTATGATACCACTTATATTCCCATAAAATCCCTCTCTGTTATATAACCCGGTAAGCTTATCCGTCACTGCCAGATGGTTTAATTTGTCATTCATCTGCTGAATTTTATCATTTGCCTCAAGCATGTCAATCGAGTTGAGCAGCTGCCTGATCAGAAACTCAAAAACAGCATAATCACTCTCGTCTAGCAGATATCTGTTAGTTGGCGAATGCCAGTTGTCTTTCATGGTAATATAAGCCACCATAATAGCCTTCAGGGAATCATTGTAGTAAAACGGCAGGCCGATTATAGAACAAACTTTCTTTTTGTCAAAAAGAGATACAATATCCAGATAGTCCCTGTAATTATTGTTTATCTTGGAAGTCGCAAAACCAAGTCTGTTTCTGTAGAAAAAGCTCTCAATTCTGCTGCGTCTCCCATCAGCATATACATATCCGGTATTGTTAAAAAGTTCTACTGGCTCATTGTCGTCATATTTCACCAGCATCAGTCTGTCAATGTTAAAATTATGTATAAACGCATTCACAGCCGGATTTACCAGTTCTTTTTTGCTTTTTCCGCCGATCTCAACCATTTTCTGCCATGCCGACAAAAAATTCATACGCTTCTGCTGTTCCTGATTTTCCTTAAATACCGAGGCATGCCGCAGCACCTCATCAATCTCATGCCGAAGTCCCTGTGACAAATTGAGACTGCGCTCTTTTATCCGGCAGGATTTTTTTACTAGCTCTGTTTTCAGTTCAGCCGCTTTGCCCCTGCACCCCTGCAAGTCATAAAAAACAATTGCTGCATCAAGACGCCGCACTGCTTCATCCTCTCTTCCAAGAACGCGGTACAGACTTGCATACTCTGCCATAAACTGTCCATAGATATAAAACTGATTTCCAGCTGATTCATCCAGACATCCTTCTGCCAGTTGAAAGTTTCTTAACGCCTCGTCATAATCCTTCCTGCCAGCAAGCTGCAGTCCGTATATAAAATAGTAAATAAACAGGTCATCCTTACACATCGTATAATCATGAATAATTGCAGTCTCTGCCTCATCATCTGCCTGCTTGTCAATTAAATGCTCTAAAAAAAGCCGTGTCTTCTCAATGTAAATCGCACACTTCAACTGATTTCCGTTGTAATAACTGCATAGCGCCAAAAGTCCGGCAAGCTTTGATATATTGCAGACTCTCAGGCTGTTCATCTTCGTTTCTTTCACAATCCGAAACGATAACTCTAGATAGTCATACGCGTTTAGATAATCCTGCGCCATGATGCAATTAATAGCCATGTTGTAGAGCGTCTCACCGACAAAATCAATCTTTTCCATCTGGAGGAAGCTTGTAAGCGCTTTATTATAACAGTCAAACGCCCTGTCATACTGTTCCATTGCAGATGATATATAACCAACACCGTTATATATCATCGCTTCCTCATAAGCATCCCTGCCCCTGACAAGCTCATGACACTTATCGTAGTAATAATTGGCAGTCTTGAAGAAACCGTTTGTGGACGCAATCATAATGTTATTTCTGTACGCTTCCATCATGAAATACTCGTTTCCCAGTTCCCTCATAATGGCAATACCCTTATTAAAATATACCAGCCTGTCCTCCACCTTGTCCGCATCCGAAAAAAGCGCTGGTGCATTGTCATAGGCATAGACATAAATATGAGCCAGATGGTTCCAAAAATGATATTTTTCTGCCATATGTATCACGTCTTCATCCACTGAGATATCACTTGCGCAGAAAAAGATGTTGTGCCATCCCGACATTTTTACCATAACACCCAGAAGCTTTGCAATAAAAATGCCATAATGTGAATTGCGCATTTTCGCAGTCTCAAGAAATTTCCCTGCATATCTGTCCGCCTCATCAAGCTTTCCATTGTACATGTGTGCCATACCCATAAAATAATAGTATGCACAGTCCAATTTCTGGTCACAAGTCTGGTTTCTAAATTCTTTCAGCTTCTCACACAGCAGCAACGCCTGCGAAAAATCCTGTGTATAAATAGACACGAGCGTATAAAGCATTACAATCTCACACTTATGATTCCAGTCAATCTCAATCTCCTCAACAGTTATCATCTTATAAATGATTTCCAGATAATAGTTTGCCTGTGAAAAGTCAAGACAGAATAACAAATTATTTATTTTTGCAATATATACGTCAATTTTGTCTGTGATAAAGATAAAATCGTTCAAAGCGCTCCTTTGATTTTCCAAAGTCCCACAGTTCATCTCTGTCACCAGATGTTTCTCAAAAATATATCCGTAGAACTTCGCCCAGAGCGGCTCAATATGCGGAAGCGGCACTTTCGCCTCATTGTAAGCTGCAATGACTGAAATATTATTACAGTTTTCATCCTCAAGCAGATTATGTATAAAGTGAAACGACGAACCGCCGGCATATTGTATATCATTCAGCAAAAATACAACGTGGCCGTCTTGGGCAACATGAGATACAATGTTTACCACTGCTGAAGCGATCTTATCCTGTTCAAAAGCAACCTCATCAATCAAAAGCGGCTCACTGCGCTCACACACGCCAGTCTTAAGAAAGCTTTTAAATACTGACTTGTGCAGGCTATAGACATTACACGTATCCAGTAATTTATCAAACGCCTCCTCCGATGTACCATCCAGACCACTTCTTATATAGTCAAGAAATGGCTCAAACACGCCAACCATATCAGAGAGCCGGAAACTGTGCAGGCAGACTTCTGTTCCCGGATTAGCTTGTGCAATCTGCTGTTTTTTGACATCTGTAAACGAAAATGTATTATAATGTCTCAAAAGAAGAAATTTCGTTTTCCCATCCTGAATGTCTATTTCCAACTTATCATCCATATCAAACACCCCGGTTACCAAATAATTTCAGACCAGTCATTGATTCCTATAAAGGATTTCGCCCAGTCCATATACAGACTGGAGTTTTCCCCATCCATCTCGTCATATACCCTTTGGGCAAAAGAATCCAGCCTCGTGTCCATTCCCGGATCACTGTATACCAGCAGATACATCATCTCATCAATCAGCGGATTATCCACCACTGCAGCATACGAAGCACACATCGCTGCCGCCTGAATTTCACTTCCCTGTGCATTGGAAAGACCAATCTCACTCAGGATAATATGTCTTACATTCCCAGCTGTATCAAGCATTTCCGGCTTCTGCATAAAATCAGTCATCACTGACAAGTTCTGAAATGTGACCACCTGTCCCGATGCAACTTCGGCAGCATATACCTCTCCCTTTTTATGTCCTGACATATCCCAAAACTTGGCATATCCCATAGGATTCGTGTAAGGGTGCTGCGCCAGCCCCCAATTAATATTTCCACTTTGTTTTATAAGTGCATTAAACTTTTCCAGAAAGTCTTTTCCATCCATATATTGATAATAGTCTTTGCTAGAAGGCGTCAGGTTCCGATCCCATATCTGATCAAGGCAGACATACACCCTTGCATTGGCGTTCGTGCTCATAATTGCGTTGTACATGACCCGGAATGCCTGTGTATACTCTTTGATATAGGTATCCCAGTCTGTCCACGCCATATAATTCCATGTGCGCGTATTTACTTCGTTTCCAATAATCCAGTTCTCCCCGCCTTTAGAATTTGCCACGTAGTATTCCATGTTGGCGGCAAGCGCCCTGACGCCCTCCTCGTCCGAAGCATTGAACATATAATACATCGGCTTTTTTATCTTGCTGGTATCAGATTTCCTCGCATTCGCCCTTGACATTGGATGCGTCAGCGCCTCACAATCTCCTGTATTTAGTACCTGAAGTGTCTTGAAGACCCACCCAATTTCCGGACCATATGTGCCATCGAGAAAGACATTGTTAAATTCCTCTCCCTGGGTGGATTTCTTGGTTCTCGGATAACGCATCAGTGTATTCCAAGCAAGCGCTTCCGGATTTGTAATATACGTCGGCTCTGTTATCATCCGAAATGCACCACCGCTTTTGATTCCCATAGCAAATTTTGAGTACAGCCTTGTATTCTCCTGCCTGAAATTTACAGGAAATGCAAATTCCGGCATCGTTTCCAATCCATCCCATATTTTAGATGCGATTATTTCTGTATCGGCTGTAAGATCATACTCATATGGCGCCAGCGCAAACAAATACAGCATACCGTCATCCGAGGCTGGCATCCCACTGTTCAACGCCGCTGTGTACGTCACAGTTCCATTTTTTTCCACCGTACAGCTCACATTTTGTGACACTGACAACTGTGCAATTCCTGATACAGCCGCCTCCGCATCAAATATTGTACTCTCACCCAGCATCTGTGTGTCAACGACTTCGGCGGCATAAGAGTTTCCTCCCATGCCGCCAGCCAATATGCCTGTTATCAGGCATATCAATATATTTTTTCTCAATCTTAATATCTTTTGCATTGCAAACATCCTTTTCAATAATCCGGTATTTTTGTATCTAATGGCAAAAACCTATTTTATTATAGCAAATTCCGACTATTTCTGTCAATGTCTGCAAAATTTTAAAATTTTTCCCCTTCATCTTCCTTTTCCACAGTCATAAGTTCCTGCATGTCAGGCAGATCTCGGTTAAATTTAAGCACCACTTTGAACAAGTCCCCATCCACAACAATACGCATATCGCCGTTTATCAGTTTCATCAGACTCTGCGCTATGGACAGCCCGAGTCCGTGTCCCTCCGTATTGCGTGATTTATCACCTCTCACAAAGCGTTCCATCAATTCCTCGCCGTTTATATTCAAAGGATATTTGGAGATGTTCCGAAACGTTATGCTCACCGTTTTTTCCGTAAATTCTATATTGACATACACTCTGGAACCAGTCTGCGCATATTTACAGATATTGTTCATCAAGTTATCAATAACACGCCAGAGATGTCTGCCATCTGCCATAATGTAAACCGTCTCATCCGTCTTACTGACTATCAGCTCCAGTCCCGCGAGCGACAGCTTCTCCTCAAACTCCCCTACTGTCTGCGTCACAAAGACACCGACCTCCATCCTCTGACTGTCCACAGACAGACTTCCTGTGGACGCCTTTGACGCTTCTACCAGATCTTCTATCAGCTTTTTTAACTTCGATGACTGCCGTTCAAGCACCTCAAGGTATTCTGATGCCTTTTCATTGTGCAGTTCTTCCTTTCCTAGTAAATCTACATAATTGATGATGGAGGTAAGCGGTGTCTTGATGTCATGCGAAACATTTGTTATCAGTTCCGTCTTAAACCGCTCGCTTTTCATGCGCTCGTCAACCGCCTTTGCCATGCCTTCCCCTATTTTATTCAGATTTTCGCCATGCTTCCTGCACTCCCAGAACATTTTATCCGTATCAATCTTATAGGAAAGATTTCCCTCCGCCATATGGCGGCTTGCCTTTTGCAGTTCATGTATCTGGCTAACCAGCACAAACACAACCGCGCACACAACCAGCTTTTTCAGCAGCCACAACAGTACAACCCCACCACGATCATAAAATCCAACCAGAACACAAAATTCAATGAAAGAGACCACTCCGATAACAAGGATTATTCTCCAAAGCAGACCAATATTCCTGAAAATATAGACAATCATATTGCGAATGCGGCTGTAGACCCAGTAGCAAAGACTGTTTCTCCACCATTTTCCTGCCTTTACCCGTACACACAGACTGAGCATATACCGCATACCAATCACTATCATAACAATACCAAACATGCAAAATACCCAGATGCAGGCATAAACCGATGCACGCATATTGGATTCCTCGATGATGTAGAAAAACAGCAAAAGCATAATACCCTCAACCACACATGCGCACAAGCTCAGCACATCTATCGGAATCCTGTCAAACCAGGTGAGCACAACATCTTCCACGCCCCTGCGGTGTCCCACGGCATACACAAGAAAACTAAACGACACAACCATCACAAAGATACTGATTGCAAGTCCCTGAAAGACATTTCTGTCCATAATGTCATAATAGATATTGACAAGCAATCCCTCTTCCACGTATTTATTGTTTGTCTGATTTGTTGGAACAGACTCTGGCACAATCGAGACAACCCAGTAGTTATCTGTTTGAAGTTCTTCCGAGACAACAAGCGTGAAATTCTCATTGAGATAATACCCTGGCTGACTGATAAAGTACTCGTCTGAATAATTTCCCGACTCAATCAGCGTAAGCTCGCTGCTGTCTATACTTCTGATATTGTCGAGCAGCAGTGTTCCCCAGTTGGTATAATTGAACGATGTATCATTTAATTCCGCCAGATTTACAGTGCTGCCCGCACCATCTTCTCCACCAAGGATTCGCTCAATTTTATCCGTATCAACCCCCTTTGCCAGGTCATTATCCTCTGCACTTTCGGTTTGAGGAATCTCCGCGGCAATCTCAGGTTCTTCTTCCCAAACTGTACCTTCTCCAGAACTTTTAAAATTTAGTTTGTAGACATTTCCGCCAAAATCATAATTATAGTTATATATCACCTGCCCATGAGTGCCATTGTGACAGAGCGACACATTCTGCACCGGATAATAATTGCCTTCAGCGCGATAATACAAAATTCCTTTGGCTACATCATAGCATATCCTGTCCGCATACAGATGACGCCACCCTGCAGCGTGTTCCTCAATGAAATTGCTGCCAGACGCATCCAGCGCTGAGATGTCATTATAATCGCCATAATATCCCCAGCTGTACGATATACGCGAATGCTTGTCATTATATAAAATCTGATTGATATAAAATTTATCGACATCAACAGCTTTCAATTCCTCCTCTGTCATGTTTGTCTCTAGGTACGAAAGCTTATCATGGAAATTAATGCCCTTGAGACTATCTGATTTTATAATGCCATACTGAAATCCCTGCTCCCTGAGCATTTGGGAATAGGAACTATTTCCGATATACTCAACCACCTGCAATGAAAACTCCGTATTCACACTCTCATATACCTCCTGGAGCATCTCGCCGCGCGTCATATAAAACAGGTCTTCATTCACCCCTAATATCACAAATATACCAAGCACCACACTCCCCAGTACGGATACAATGCAAAGCACCCATGCTGTCAACTTTGCTATCACTGATTCTCTTAGTATCTTCATCATTAACATCTACCCTTCATTTTCTTTGATTATTTTTCGAGTTTATATCCCCTGCCCCAGACTGACTTAATGTATCTCGGTTCCGCAGGATTGTATTCCAGCTTTTCCCGCAGATGCCGGATATGAACTGCCACTGTATTTTCCGTGCCAAACGGGCTGTCGTTCCACACGGCGCCGTATATCTGTGACGGAGAATAAACTTTTCCTATATTTTCCATAAGGAGCTTGAGAATGTCATACTCTGTAGGCGTCAGTGACACCTTCTCTCCGTCGAGTGTCACTTCCTTCGTACGGTCGTCCAGTTCGATCCCCCCCACAGAAAACAGCTCGCTCTCCTTTGATACTGTGCCGCCGCCAAGCTGCATATAGCGTCTCAGCTGAGACTTCACTCGCGCCTGCACCTCTACTGGATTAAACGGTTTTGTCACATAATCATCTGCACCAATATTAAGTCCAAGCACCTTATCGGTATCCTCACTCTTAGCAGTCAGCATGATAACAGGCACATTGCTTTTCTCACGGAGTTTAACCATCGCCGTAATGCCGTCCATCACCGGCATCATGATATCCATAAGCACCAGATGGATTTCTTCTTTGGAAAGCACCTCTAGGGCTTCCTTTCCGTTAAATGCCTCATATACCTGATAGCCCTCGGCAGTCAGGTATATCTTTAATGCCGCCACAATATCCTTCTCATCGTCACATACCAGTACGTTGTACATTGCTTCTATCTCCCCGGTTCGTTTTTACAAGTAAAGTATAGTCCTTATTTTTTTAAGTTCCAATTGGGTAAATGTTTAAGATTTTATTAATACTTATGACACAGCAATTATAACACATGAAAAAAACGCCTGACAAGCAAGCGTTTATGTGATATTTTTCTATAGAACCATATTAATGTGTACATTTTACAGATGTGAGCGTTCTTAATAAATCCCCTATTATGTAATTTCCACATTTACTGCATTTCTGCGCGCTATAATATTCTATCTTACAGCTGCCATCGGCATAGCTAAAATGTTTTGCCAGCTCACCGGATACATAACTATGATTACACAAAGCATATGTTTCAGCATCTATTTCACTTTTATTTACAATCTCGACAATCGCTCCGTCTTCACTGATAAATATCCACTCAACAGTCCCGTTTATATCCAATTCACTATAGGTATCAGTCCACGACGAAACACCTTCCTTACAAAATACAATCTTATCAGCTATCTCATCTGCAAACATAATATTCTTCGGACTATACGCAAGCACTGACAATGATGATGTAAATAACACCACGCCCATAATGCACACACCCAGAAACTTTTTCGCCAGACTTTCCTTTTTGATTCCAAATTTCATCTGGTATAACCTCTCTTTCATTATCTTATTTTGTAAATTCAATCCCATAACAGGAGAGCCGTCACTGCCTTTGCGATCTTCCGCTATTTTGATAACCAGCAGTCCATATTGAAACGCCTCATCTTCCGTCAAGCCCAGTATAACCTTTCTGTCACATGCCTGCTCCACAACATTGTTCCACTCGAACAACACAAAATAAACCAGCGGATTGTAGAAATTCAGTGCAATTACACCAAGCGCCAGCATCTTAATCAGATTATCCCGATGCCTGATATGTGTCAGCTCATGTTTCATGGCAAGCGCCAGATCCGACTCTGACCACTCCGTATCCGGCAGCGCAATAATCGAACGAAGAATACCGATTGTAAATGGACTGTCGATATATTTGCACCGGTAAACCCGCACATATTTTGTCATTTTAAACGCCGAAACGCAGTCATGAATGACCTTAGTGCTCTTTTTATCCTCAACTTCATTTACACTGTGCCGTATATAATATCTCACTAACAGATACCTGTAAATCTGAAAGCCGTACAATATCAGTCCAACGACAATCACACCGACTACAAAAATATAAACTGCAGAATTGGTAATCTGTACGCGACCAAAAGTTATCTGGATAAAATCCACAGTGTCATCCGAGTATACCAATGACTCCGCAGTCTTACGCGGCAGAAAACCCGAAAATACAGTTCTTAAAATTTCTTTATATTTTACATTGAAACATGGAAACGGTATCAGATATTCCAATATCACACATATCAGATAATTCCGTCTCCATGTCACAGAAAAATACTTTTTTAATATCGGCAGTAATATGAAATAAATCAATGTCCCTACACTGCCAAAGATTGACATTGTTACCAAAAGTGGCATATCTTTATTTTTCCTCTAAAAATTTTCTTAGTTCATCTGCTGTACTGCTGTCAATCTTCTGTCCTCCTGACAGCGTTGATAAAAACGTGTATACAGATCCGCTATAGAACACATCCAGAAAGTTCTTCGCTTCGCCCTGCTTGTATTCTGTGTAATTTAGTGCTGGAGAATACTTTTTGTTTCCTCCGCAGTTTTCCGAAACAACCAGCCCTTTGTTAGTCAGCCTGTTAATAAAGGTATTGACTGTCTGCTTCTTCCATGGTTTCTGGCATTCTACATTCAGATATTCCATGATTTCCCTGAAAAGCTTTCCCTCTTTCTCTTTCCACAGATAATCCATAATAATACCCTCTGAATCGCTTATCAGGTATTTAATCGGTTTTTTCGAATCTGTGGATTCTCTTATAATCATTCTTGGCATAATATTCCTCCCTGTCTTCTCGTATTCCATTCTTTTCATACTGACAATTGTTGTGAAAAAGGGGCACATTATTTATGTGCCCCTCAAGTTTTCAATCAGTGATTAGCACTGCTCAACAAGCTTCTTCAATGCTGCAAGCGCTTCATCAGGAAGCTTATCGTAGCCTTCCTTCTTTGTAGCAAAGCCTTCAACAGCATCTACGCGGTTCTGCATAGCTGACTTTAATGCTGCCACATACTCAGCATTGTTCATATCAGGCTTGAACGCATCACTTGTCTTTCCTGACCAGTCATACATAATCTCGATATCGTCAAAGTTGCCCCACTTCTCAAAGTTAGCCTTTCCTTCAACGATTGTCTCAAGGATGCCCAGCGTATCAGCCGGCTTAACCTTTGTTCCCATGAAGTCACCTGTATTCACAATATAGCATGCTACGTCCTTCTCCTCAACCAGTTTCTTGAACTTCTCATAGTCATTTACCAGAGGATATGTTCTGAACGGATTTGCGTAAGGAACGATTCTAAGTGCATTCAAATCTGTACCTGCTGCAACACGCTCTGCCGTGGATGTCTTTGTCGCAAGGGTAGCACCCATAACAGATGCAAGCGCTGCACCTTTCAGCTTCACTACTGGCGGAATGGTAGGATCTTTCATAATCCAGAAGATTGCATTAACAGGAGCATCAATCTTGTCAACGCGGTTCGGCGACCACAGCTTAGACTTGATTGCGCGACCGTTACCGTTTCTGATATCTTCTGTTACCAGCTGAATCTTTCCATCCTCATCCATTGTAGCAGAGCAGTTTTGTGCTGACAGTAAATACTCATTGTCGGCACATCCTGTCGGATAATCCGCTGTCTTGTCAAAATATGTAGGCTCGAGTGCGATGGATGCACAGGTATCTGTATTAATAATGAATGCATCATCATGCAGAACTTTGATTCCGCCGAATGCATCATACTTTCCACCATGCTTCGCATGTGTCAGTGTAGACTTACCTGATCCTGAAAGTCCGTATACAGATGCAACAAATTTCTGTCCGCTCTCAAGAGAGTATTCCTTCTGTCCGCCGTGGCATGATGCATAACCATTTCTGTTTGCAAGTGCCCACGCCATGGTAAGGGTACCCTTCTTGTGCTCTCCGAAGTATTTCATACCAAGAATTGCTGCACAGTTCTGGTTGGTATCGAAGTAGCAGAGTGTCAGAGGATCGCTCAGGCAGCTGTAATCAACGTCCGGTGCCTCGTGGGGTGCCCACTGGGGATCTGAGAAAATATAGATATCCGGCTCATTTCCGTCACCGACAGGCTTGGAAGTCTTGTACATTTTTACATACTCATCAGACATATACTGGAAGTTAATCATCCAGTTGTAAAGAAGGTTCTCCTCTCCTTCCGGAATCAGAAGATGTGCCTTTACCATAAATTCAGGGTCAAGACCTACAAAGCACTCTGCATGATACATAGTCTTCCAGCGGGTCTCATACACAGCATCCATAACAACTTTGTCAAGCTTTGCCTCGTCAACGCCCGGCTCGCCCTTGATGCGGCGTGCCGCTGCATAGCGTCCTGTTACAGCGCCGTCATTAAACAAAAGTACTCTTGCGTCCTTCTCAAGACCAAATGTTTCTCCGTCCTTAATCTTCATATCCGTAACGATAGTACCTGGTGAGTTCTTTGCTAACTCATACGCTTCCTTCAAAGTATTTACCTTTACTACGTTATTTCCATAAAATGCAGCCTCGATGATAGAACGTGTCTTAGAAAATCCTACCTTTCCAGCTCCAATCTCGGAAATGGGATAATACGCTTTAGTTGACATATAAGATCCTCCTTAATATATTATAAATTTTATTCAAACCGTTACGAATCATAATTCCAATCTGATAACGGTTATGAGTATAGTGATAAGGGACATTTCCCTCAATAGTTAAATTATCTCAAAACATAAGCTAAAAGTCAATAAAATATACATAAACTTCATAAACTTCTTTACAAAAACAATTCAAGCACGCCGCCTATCCTATGGAACGTGTGGCATATTTGAGTTTTTCCAGCTCTGCCCCCTCAAAATATGGTGCGAGTTTTTCGTACACCTGCATATGATAGGCATTCAGTCTTCTGATATCGGACGGTTCCATGTAATGCACATCTATGGCGTCAAGGTCAATGGGCACATAAGTCAGATGACGAAATCCCATAAACTGCCCATACGCACTTTTGCTCTCCTTTACAACCTCTACAATATTCTCTGTGCGGATGCCATGACTGTCCTGCACATACATGCCTGGCTCGTCAGAAACGATCATGCCCTCCTCAAGAACGGCTTCCTTTTTCTCAGGCTTATACTGCCAGCTCAGTCTGTGCGGACCTTCATGGACATTCAAAATATAACCGATTCCATGACCAGTGCCGTGTTTGTAATCCAGCGCACAGTCCCAGAGCGGCTCCCTTGCAATAATATCAAGATTCCGCCCCGTACAGCCAGATAAAAATTTTGTGTCCGCCAGACGAAGCATCGCACAGGCAACCTTGGTAAAGTGCATCTTCATCTCGTCCGTCACTGCACCGAGTGCAATGGTTCTGGTCACATCTGTCGTGCCGCCCTCATACTGCCCGCCTGAGTCAACCAGATAAAAGCCATCCGCCCCAATGCTGTCTGAATGCTCCTCTGTCGCGCTGTAATGCGCCATCGCCGCGTTCGCCTTGTAAGCGCTTATCGTCTCAAATGACAGATCCAGGAACCCCGGTATTTCGGCTCGCATCGCATCCAGCTTTTTCGCCGCGCCAAGCTCATCCATGGGAATCTTTCCGGCATTATCTTTCATCCAGAAAAGAAACCTTGTCAGCACAGCGCTGTCCTCAAGATAACACCTTCTGATATTTTCCAGCTCAACCGGATTCTTGACTGCTTTCATAAGCTCTGTCGGGTTTTCTTTGTCCACAAGTTCTGCACGGTTCTGCATCAGCTTATAGAGCATATAATTGATATCCGCGCCTGAACACCACACTTTTCCCCTTATCACGCAGTCCCTAAGGTAATCTGTAATATGGTCATAATTCTCACATACAACGCCGCTCATTTCAAAATGCATCTTGGCTTCCTCTGTCAACGCCTCCGGCTGTATAAACAAAACAGCTTCCTCTTTTGAAATGAAAGTGTACGAAAGCGCCACCGGATTGTGCGCCACATCATTGGCGCGGATATTATAGAGCCACATAATATCGTCAAGCTTTGCTATCAGAAGATGCTCTGCGTCTTCCTCAGCCATCTTCTCCCTTACCCTGGAAAGTTTTTCCTGCACACTCATACCACAGCTTTCTTCCGGCACAATCCACAGTCTGCTTACAGGCATCGCCGGTCTGTCCTCCCAGAGCACAGCCGCAATATCCTTGTCATAGGCAATCTTCACATTTTTATCCGCGAGCATCTTCTCCAGTTCTTTTCCGAACGATGCGCTCACTACCCTGCCGTCAAATCCAACCTTCTGACCATCAGCAGCCTTTTTTTCAAGGTATTCTTTCATTGTGGGAACACCTTCCTCCTCCATCCTGTACAGAACGATATCTGAACCTTCCAGTTCCCCCTCCGCCTGCACAAAATATCTGCCGTCCGTCCAAAGCCCAGCTTCCTCACTGCCCACAATAAGCGTGCCTGCCGAACCAGTAAAGCCCGACAGAAACGCCCTCATTTTAAAATAATCGCTGACATATTCCGAGCTGTGATAATCGGCTGTCGGCACAATATAATAGTCAATACCTTCCTGCGCCAGCACTCTCTGCAGCCCGACAATTCTTTTTTTCTCCGTATTCCCCATATTTATCACCCCACACACAATTATTTCGTTATTCCGACTAAGTATTTTTTCTGTGCATTCATAAGCAGTATTCCATATCCGACTATTACTGCCACTGTCACAACACGCAGAACCATGTCCGCCACAGGATACAGCCGAAATATTCCAAGCGCACCCAGCAGCCCTGCTGCAAGAAGCAATACTCCTGTCAGAAGCGTAAAAGGAAATGTGTGCTTTATGAATCCCTCCGGATCCTTTGCCCTGTCTGTCGGAAATCCTTTCCCCACAAGCATTTCTGGAATCTTGTTTGTGGACTTCATCTGAACTGCCCAGTAAACTATGTAGACACCGCACGCAACAATAAGCAAATCCAATATCATTCCAAAACTCATTCGCAGCCTCCTTATCTATCTAAATTTATCAAAAGCGATCATGAAACACAGAAACTCCTGTCTGCCATAGCAGACCAAGAGTTTCCATAACAATTACTGATTACTCCCGTTCAGTAACGGATAAGTCCATTTTTACTTACAAATTCATTCCGAAATTCCAAGGAACTTCATGACAACGGACTTCATGTCCTCCTTATCACATACCGTATCATGAATCACAGGCGCTGTGCGGATTTCTTCAATCGCTCCAGGAACTTTGACATTTGCAAGCTTTGAAAGTTCATCAACGAGCGCAAAGTCTTCCATTGCATCATACTTGGGATCAATTGCATTCATGACACTTCTGGTAAATTTGAACGGGCTGGCTGTCGACGCAATCACCACTTTATGATTGTCACCTGTCTCCTTTTTATATTTACTGCACACTGCAGCCGCCACGGCTGTATGCGTATCAAGAACATATCCTGTCTTCTCATACAAAGCCTTAATGGCTGCGGCAGTCTCCTGCTCAGACGCATAATTTCCGTAGAAGTCCTTCATGTTGGCTTTCATATCTTCAGTTATTTCATATTTTCCTGTATCGGACAGGGACTTCATAAACGCTGCATTTCTGTCCGCATCTGCACCTGCCGTAAGATAGATAAGCCGCTCAAGATTGCTCGAAATCAGTATGTCCATGGAAGGTGAGCTTGTCAGTACAAACTCCCTGTTTCTGTCATAAACACCTGTCTCAAAGAAATCATACAATACCTTATTTTCATTGGAAGCACAGATAAGCTTCGCAATAGGAATCCCCATATTTTTTGCAAAGTATGCGGCAAGGATATTTCCAAAGTTTCCGGTTGGAACAACGACGTTTATCTGCTCATCCTTCTCAATCTTTCCTTCTTTTAATAGCTGTGCGTAAGAATATACATAATAAACTACCTGTGGCACAAGTCTTCCGATATTGATAGAATTTGCAGAAGAGAACTGAAAACCTGCCTTGTCCATGACATCAGCAAGTCCCTTATCACCAAAAAGCTGCTTCACACCAGTCTGTGCATCATCAAAGTTCCCTGTGATTCCCACCACAAATGTATTTTCCCCTTTCTGGGTAATCATCTGCTTTTCCTGAATCGGGCTGACACCATTCTTGGGATAAAATACAATAATCTTTGTCCCCTCAACGCCCGCAAAGCCTGCAAGAGCTGCTTTTCCTGTGTCACCGCTCGTCGCTGTGAGAATGACAATATCATTTTCTACATTGTTCTTCTTTGCCGATGTAATCAGCAAATGTGGAAGAATAGAAAGAGCCATATCCTTAAATGCGATGGTTGCACCGTGGAAAAGCTCCATATAATATGCTCCATCCGCTTCCACTAAGGGCACTATTTCTTCTGTATCAAACTTGTTGTCATATGCCTTATTGATGCATTCCTTTAACTCTGCTTCCGTAAAATCCGTAAAAAACAGCTTCATAACCTCGTATGCAGTCTCCTGATAAGTCATCTGTGACAACTCCTCAAGGCTTTTGTCGAGACCCGGCACTGACTCTGGCACAAATAAACCGCCGTCATCCGCAAGCCCCTTTAAAATTGCCTGTGATGCCTTTACGCTCCCACTATTGCTTCTTGTACTTCTGTAAAATAAATCCATTTCACTTTCTCCTCTATTTTTTTGTCTGACAAATCCACATCCAAACTGCCTGATTTCCTCAGCTTTGTACTCCATTCAAAAACTAAGTATATCATAGTGTAATGGTATCTGCAAGCACAGGATGCGGTAAATATGGTTTTCAGGTTACGGTTCGTTACAATTCACACCAACGCCAGTTTTCATCAGCTTATAAGTTAATGAGGTGTGAATTATAACAGATTTTGCACACA
>JAIECJ010000035.1 GCA_029068555.1 Lachnospiraceae bacterium | reverse complement strand
GTGTTTGAAAAATGCTTTCTGCCAGATGTGCGTCACAGTTTGTGGGAGATTTGTGCCAAATGAAGGAGGCATAGGGGCAAAGGCATAAAGGGCAATGCCTTATGTTGACTGAATTTGGCGCAAATATCACGCAAGGTGGTGAATACGACGCTTTAGCGTTGTTATGCAGGTGGCAGGAATGATTTTTCAAACACGCTCTAATATTCTTTCCTTTTTTATTAATATGATACCGCTTTATGCAAATATTTCAATTACAATACAAATCCGCCAGAAGTCATATGTGCCACCTGATTCCCTAGTTCATCGCTTACCTTCACTTCATAATAACAAGTAGCTCTCCCCTCTTTGATTTTCTGTGCTTTGGCGATCAGTTTATCGCCTTTTGCCCTCCCAAGAAAGTTTATGGACGCATTAAGCGACACCTGTGGTTTTTTGTTCCAGTTCGACGCTACCGCAAAGGCAAAGTCCGCCAATGTAAAAATTGCTCCACCCATAACTGCTCCCAGTGCGTTTCGATGTGTCTCGTTCAGCTCCATAGAGCATTGGGCATATCCCTCATCCACCGCGTCTATCACTGCTCCGTTTACAGTAGCGAAACGATCCCTTGAAAACTTTTCCCGCACCGCTTCAAGCGTTATCCCTTCCATTTCTTTCGTATCGTGTGTACCCTGCATTGTACTCTCCCCTTTGTCTATTATGATATGTGAAAAGCATGGTATATTTTATTCTAACCATGCTCTCTCATCCTTTTCTTCATTGTACATTTATTTAATTACCATGCCCAGCGTCCCCATAATATATTCAATTTCCCTGTCAACCGCTTCCGCCGTGACTCCTATTGTCTGTGCAGACACCTTAAGTCCCTCTATTGTATATGCAATATTGCGCGCCGCTTCCGCTGTATCCTCGCACACCATCCATTCCTGCTCCACACCGTCCGCTATCAGCTTCTCCAAAGCTGTTACATTCTTCTGAAACAGCTTTTTGACAGGATTATCACTCCTTACAGGTTTATTCTCAAACAAGTATTCATATATCGCTGCTGTAATATTATCCTTTTTCCGCAAAATTACTTTTTTCTGTTCATCAAGGTAATTCAGCATCATTTCGCCTGGTGTAGCGTGAGCCGCCTGTGCTTTTACCATAACCGCTCCCACATCAGCACATTCCTCCTCAAGCACCGCTTCAAAAAGCTCTTTTGTATTGGAAAAATACAGATAAAGACCACCACGGCTGATATCACATGCCTCAACAATATCTTTCATCGTGACAGTCCGGTATCCGTTCCTGTAAAATACATTTCGTGCTCTCTCTATTATATACTTTCTTTTCTGTACTGATTTGTCTCCCATGACTCATATGCTCCTGTCTTAATATTCCAGTGGCTTTCTGATTTCCATTAATTCCTTCAGTTTCAAAAGAAGTGCCAGATACACTCCGTTTTGAACTCCTTCCGCCCAGACAGCGCCCTTTATGTCACCGCGAAGAACATATTTTGACAGAATATCTCCCAAAACAGTTATCTCCTGCAAAGAGCATGCACTTATCACGCGAAGTTCATCCGCCGGCGTCTTGATGCGGTATCGCGAAAAGGTATACACATAATTTCTGTTTAAAAAATCTGTTGTCTTGATTTCTTTGATAAAACGAAGCAGTGTTGCGTCATAAACCGGAACTGCCATGGAGGTTTTCTCGATTCCCTCTCCGCTATATATATCCGACGCAGCGGTACCGCTCTTGTTCTGAAGCCACGACAGATATTTCATCAGTCTTTCCACATCATCCTTGTAACAAATGATAATCTCATCCCTTGAAAGTCTAAGGCTATCCTGCATGTCAGTCCCTCCCATTCCATATTTTCCACTGTCCGCCTTGTCAATACTATACAATTCACAATGGAATATTCTGATGCTGTCATTTATGTACTATTCTATTATTCTATCACAAAATAACAAAAAGTACAGCAGTTATTGCTAATTTTTGTATCTTTTTGTTACATCCTTGTTACTGTTCACACCTACGCCAAAGTAGTGGGAATCATGCGCCAAAATGCTTGCCTTTTAGCATTTTGTGTGCAAAATTTGCCCGCAAATGGATTTTTACTTACCGCCAGTACATCATCAGCAGCCTGAAAAGCTATAATTAGCTGTGAATGCTATACCCTGTCTTAACAGTAACTTTTTGTCCTTAATCAAAATTTAATCAAATATTTATTGCTTATTACCTAACTTTCTGGTTACTATAAGAATATGTTTTTTACCGCATACGACAGCAAATGAAATATTTACCCATAATATGGGCGTTACTATAAGAATATGTTTTTTATCGCATTCATCTAACGAGGAGAAATACCATGAAATCTGAGTCCGTAATAAAATTTTTACTGCTTTTTATCCTGAAACCTCTGTCCTTTATTCCTGCACTCATTATGATGTACATTATATTTTCCTTTTCCGCCCAGGATGGCACAACTAGTTCCAACCTAAGCTACAAGGTTACTTACAAAGCCGTTTCCATGGCTGACAGGGCACTGGATTTGGAGCTGACAGACAAACAGATTTCACGCTGTATCCGGAAAATACACTTTTATGTCCGCAAGCTCGCCCATTTCACAGAATATTTTCTGCTTGCAGTCTCAGTTGCCTTTCCTTTATATGTATATGGAATACGGGGAATATGGCTGGTTATCACCGGTGGGATTCTCTGTGTGGGATTCGCATCTCTCGATGAAATTCACCAGCTTTTCGTGCGCGGAAGGGGTTGTTCCGTGCGCGATGTTGTGATAGACAGCTGCGGTTCTCTTATTGGCATATTGTTCGTAAGACTATTTGGTTATATCGGAAGAAAGACCATTTTTGAACCATTGAGCAAGCATTAATGTGCATTTCTTTTGTTTTAGCTAATATATTGTCATATTTTTACAATATAGTTATAGATTGTGGACTTGTTTTATTGTATGATATTATTAGTTTAGCAGTGATGCTAGACTTGCTAATTAGCAAATTCCGGAAGAATTCCCCTTTTACACAAACCAGGAGCCTGATTACTCAGGCTCCTGTGTTTTTATGTGCTGCCCCTTGCAATGGATTTATGCCCCGATTGCACATAGATATATCAGCTTCAGTTCACATAATTATATTTCAACCAATTCTTGCACAGTTCTATCCACTGCTCACACTGCGGCTCAATCTCATTTCCTTCCCGCATTGCGGTCTCCTTTGTCGCCAGCGCGTATCCATGCCCGCCATGCGGAAATACATGATACTCAAAATTGACGCCCGCCTTTCTCAATGCCGATGCAAACATCAGCGAATTCTCAAGCGGTACTGCTCCATCCTCAAAAGTATGCCACATAAATACAGGTGGTACCTGATCCGTCACCTGGTTTTCCAGACTTAACGCACGCTCCAGCTCCTCACATGCCTTTCCTCCCATCAGGTTCACAAAGCTTCCCCTGTGTGCAAACGCACCAGATGTAATTACCGGATAGGCAAGAATGATTCCGTTTGGCTGGTAACACTCTTTTTTCATCTGCATCTCTTTCTCAAGCCAGTCCCTGTCCCAGAAACACCCAAGGCTTGCTGCGAGATGTCCTCCCGCCGAAAAACCAGCAACCAGTATCTTATCCTTATCAATGGCATACTCATCCGCATGCTCCCTGATATACGCGGCTGACCATGCAAGCTCCTTAAGTTCCTGCGGATGCTCCACCCCCTGTCCCACAACATCATACCACAACACCGCAGCATGGCACCCTGCCGTGAGAAAGTGAAACGCAATCGGCTCCCCCTCCCTTACTGACACATGTTCATAACCTCCACCTGGACAGATGAGAACCATCGGACGCCTGCGCTCTCCGTACGTATCAGGGTGGTCATCCTGAATGTACAGCGTCAGCTCTGCCTGAACTGTCCCGTCAACTCCTACCTTAATTTTTTCATATTTCATACAACCATCATGTCCTTTCCCATATTCACACCATCAGCTGTTGTCAGTTAAATGCTGCCATTCTTCCTTTCTGCGCCACTGCAATATAAGTTTTTCCTTCGTTTAACTGTATCTCGTTTCCCAAGTCATCATAGTATACAGTCGGTGCATAATCCCCTGTCTTCTGCCATGTGACATGTATGCACTTTCCTTTTGTAAAGTAATAACCATCTTCCGTGTTGTCTACATTCTGAAAGTATAGATATCCTTTCGCGTCGAGTTGAGTCCATTTTGTGTTCTGTACGATGACATTTGCAAACTTAAGCTGCTGTCCATTCAGTCCGTCTGTCTGTGCTTTACCGTGGATAGATTTGTAGTACATACCGTCTGCAGGATTGTACACAAACGCGCTCTTTGTATATGGAAATACCTGTGAGAGATCAATTGCGTTTGCCGTTGCAGCCGCAGCACCATACTGTTCCAGAGTATTGATGCCATTTGCAAAGGTAAAATGCTTCGCATTATAAAACCCTTCTCTGATGTTTAGAGAATATCCAAGCTGGGCACAGGCATTGATAATGTTTGGTGCAGTTGTGTACGCGTTGTGCGGCGCTTTTTTGTCCGACGTCCTAAAAAATGCATTGGAGCCAGGCGCTCCCCCACCTACACCATACTGGTTCGTTCCGGATATATTATTGATATCGGGAGCCGTAATCCGGTCCTTCATATAGACAACACCGCCAAAATGTATCAGAATCGGATCCCACTCTGTAGCCTCTGGCAGATAATACGCGCGGCAGCTCCTGACATTACCGATTTTAGAAAGACCTGTCCAGTTACTAATCACTGCCATCTGGCGGGAAATATCGCCCTCCTCCATAATTTCATACAGCACATCCGCGCTGCTAATACCATAGGAAGGCTGTGCCACCTTGTCTGTCGGCATCATAACTGCGATTGGCCGCACTACTGTCTGTTCAGCGGGCACCCACTCATTTGTGTACACGCTTCTGATATATCCGGGCAATGCCTCATCAGCCTTTACAGTTGATACCGGCAATGCACCATTTCCCGGCATTGCGGCCAATGTCACCGCCGCCATAATGACAGCTGCAGTCCTTTTCAATGTTTGTCCTCCAAGTAATTTTCTCATTTCATTCCCTTTCCTTTCTTAATTTATTCTTCACTCAATCAGCGAAACACTATCTTTGCCTTTGCACGGACAGGCTCCTGACTGATATCATGGCCGGCAGTATACTTACTGATTACATCCATAAATGCCTTGCCAAACTTATCATACTTTGCCTGTCCCACGCCTGATATCTCAAGCAGTTCCTCGCGGGATGACGGCAGATACATGCTCATTTCCTTCAATGTCTTATCCGTAAAGATAACATAAGCCGGAACCTCCATTTCTTTTGCAAGACTGTTGCGCAGCAGCCTCAGCTGGTCATAGAGCTCCGGATTGTCAAAAGCGCGTTTTCCTCTGCCGTCTGCCGGCACAAGCTGTCTGACTCCCGCCATGCCATGTATGCGCCCGGAATATCTGTCCTGTTTATCCTGATAGCGCTCTGCCTCAATCTTCCTGATGCAGTTTCCGCAGCCTCCGCAAAAGCTGTCCGCTTTTTCCCCGAAATAATTTAGCATATATTTGCGATAGCAGTATTTTGTATGACAGTAAAAAACCATTTTTTTGAGCCGTTCCCTGTCTTTCTCCATCACATTTTCCAGTTCCTCATCACTTAGTTCCTCATTTTCCCGGCTGTTCTCTATGAAAAACTGATTCGTATGTACATCCTGCGGGCTGTACAGCAGGTAACAGTCCGCCTTTTCCCCGTCACGGCCAGCGCGCCCCGCTTCCTGATAATAGCTTTCCATATTCTTCGGCATATTATAGTGGATAACAAAACGCACATCTGGTTTATCAATCCCCATGCCAAACGCGTTCGTCGCTACCATAATATGCGTTCTGTCATAGGTAAACTCCTCCTGATTTCTGTGCCTTTCCTCGTCTGTCATTCCTGCATGATATCGTGAGACCTCTATGCCGCGCTCTGACAGCATTCCATATACTTCATCCACAAGCTTTCTGGTAAGGCAGTATACGATGCCACTGTCCCCATAGTATTCCCGCAGCAGTCTTAACAGCTCCGCTTTTTTATTCTTTGCATGCCTTACATAAAAAGACAGATTCTTTCTGTCAAAGCCGGTGGTGACAATCTTCGGATTGTTGAGCTTCAATATCCGCATAACATCATCCCTGACTTCCTTTGTGGCAGTCGCCGTAAATGCACCGACAATCGGACGTCTCGGGAGCTTGTCTATAAAATCCACGATTTTCAGATATCCCGGTCTGAAATCCTGCCCCCACTGTGATACACAGTGGACTTCATCCACGCTGATGCAGGAAATATCCGCATTGACAGCAAAGCTGAGAAAAGAATCTGTGAGGAGCCGCTCCGGCGCAACGTAAATAATTTTGTATTTTCCTTTTCTGGCAAAATCAAGCGCCTTGAAATACTGTCCCTGTGTCAGAGAGCTGTTAAGATACGCCGCATATACGCCCACCTGATTCAACGCAGCTACCTGATCTTTCATCAGGCTGATTAGCGGTGAAATCACCAGTGTAATCCCCCGAAACATCAGCGCTGGAAGCTGGTAGCATATTGACTTACCCGCACCTGTGGGCATGATGCCAAACACATCGCTTCCTCCAAGCAGCCCGTCTATCAGCGACTCCTGTCCATCGCGGAAGGCATCATAGCCAAAATACTGCTTTAACACCCCGTATTTATCCTGTCTGTCCATAATCCTTCTCCATTTTTATCACTGTCTGCGAATTTACGCTATTCCTGTTTTCTCTTTTTATATTGATTCACCGCCTTGCGCAGCTTCGTCTTAAGTCTCTGCAGCGCATTGTCTGTCGACTTCTCATCCCTTGAGAGGACTTTCGCAATCTGAGAATAACTCATTCCTGTTATATACAAATCAAGAACCTGTTTCTCAAAGCCGCTCAGTTCTTTCTCGATAATTGCCTCTATATCCGCCACATTTTCCCGATCTATCATAAGCTGCTCTGGATTTACCTCTATCTCCGACGCAATCACATTGAGAAGTCCAGCCCCAGTCCCGCCGTTTTCAGCATCTGTCATGTCGGCATAGAGCGATATGTATGTATTTAGCGGCGCATGCTTTTCCCTGCGTGATGCCTGCACTGCATTGTACATCTGACGCGAAATGCACAAATCCGCAAATGTATAAAAACTGGCATCCCGCCCTGCGTCGTAATCGCGCACTGCCTTAAACAGCCCAATCATGCCCTCCTGTATCAGGTCGTCATTGTCGGCTCCCAGAATATACATGGACTTCGCCTTTTTTCGCACCAGATTTTTATACTTGTCCATGATATAATCCGTTATCTGTGCCGCACCATCACGCAGCCTGTCTATCAGTTCCTCATCTGTAAGTCCCTCATATCCAACTGACATATGCACCATTCCCTACATCATTCTCTGTCTGACAATTTCATATGCAAGCACACCCGCAGCAACAGAAGCATTTAGTGAATCAATATCGCCTTTCATCGGAATAGCTGCCACAAAGTCACACTTTTCCCTGATGAGCCGTCCGACACCGTCCCCCTCACTCCCGATGACAAGCCCGATTGGTCCTCTCAGGTCAAGCTGATACATGGTCGTTCCATCCATATCCGCACAGACAAACCACAAACCCTGTTTTTTCAGATCCTCCATTGTCTTTCCAAGATTGGTAACTCGCGCAACGGGCGTGTAATTCAACGCGCCTGCAGAAGTTCTCGCAACAGCGGCAGTCAGCCCAACCGCACGATTCTTCGGGATGATAACGCCATGCGCCCCGGCAAGGTTGGCTGTTCTGATGATTGCGCCAAGATTGTGGGGATCCTCAATATTGTCCAGCAGGATGATAAACGGAGGCTCGTTTTTGATACGCGCCGCCTCAAGAATATCTTCCACATCCGCATACTCATAAGATGCCATGTATGCAATGACACCCTGATGCTTCCCTGTCTCGCTCAGCTGATCAAGACGTTCCTTTGCCACAAACTTTATCATAGTGTCATGTTTTTTTGCCTCTCTCTTAATCGTCTGTATAGGTCCGTCCTGCGCACCATCCAGTATGAAAAGCTTGTCAATCGGCTTTCCTGCGCGAAAAGCTTCTATCACGGCATTTCTGCCTTCTATTATAAATTCCTCGTATCTCATGTCAGTTGCAGTACCTTTACCCTTTCCGTATTGCAATTATAGTAAACGCCAATTATTTTACGTTTATCTCTCGCCGACCATATGCCGCAGAGCAGCTAAATTCCTTATATGATGTGCGCAACGATTATATTACGCTTTATAACTCGATCTGCGCTGTCTCGAACGCCTGCCTGACAATCTGTGTTATCCTTACAGTATTGTCTTTCAGAAACAGATATCCGCAAAGCGCCTCAAACCCTGTTGCTTTCCGGTAATCTGCCAGGCTTGCATTTTTTGCCGAGGAATGAATTTTTGTGTTCTTTCCCCGCCTGTAGATGTCCTGTTCTTCCTCCGTCAGACTTTCATACACCATATCCGCCAGCTTTGCCTGCGTCTGTGCACAGACAATTTTTGTCGCGTGTCTGTGCAGCGTATTCGCTGCCCTCTGTCCTTTTTCCACAATCAGCGTCCGCACAATAATCTCGAACACCGCATCCCCGATATACGCCAGCGTGAGCGGCGAGTATGTCCTGATATCCACTTCCCCGCCGCCAAATTCCCTGTGTATCAGCGCGAGCAGACTTTGTCCCTCTAAGCCTTTTTCCATTTCACACCCTCACGCGTATCCTCTAACAGAATACCTTTCTCCATCAGTTCACTCCGTATTGCGTCCGCCTTTGCAAAATCCTTTTCCTTCTTTGCCGCTTTTCTCTCCTCTATCTTTGCAAGCACATAACGCTCCAGCTCTGCATCCACACCACTGTCCGCTTCCTTTGCCGCATGTGCCGTGACCAGGTTCAGCGAGAGTACCTCATCAAAGCTCTCCGCCAGCGCAAACTTGGTTGCATCTGACATGTCATCCTTCAGCATGTCATACAGAACCGTAATTGCCATGGAAGAATTCAAATCATCGCACAATGCTGTCTCAAATTTTTCCCTGTATGTGTCAAACTTCGCTTTGTCTACCGTCCCTGTCCTGTCAAGCGCCCCAATTTTCCTGACAAGCTTGTCATAGGCGGCACTCATATTGTCAAGCACCTCATAGGAAAATTCCAGGGGCTTGCGATAATGTGACTGTAAGCAAAACAGACGGTATACAATCGGATCGTATCCTTTTGACTCCAGCAGCGAAACAGTCAGGAAGTCGCCGTTTGACTTGCTCATTTTTCCCGACTTGTCATTCAGATGATGCACATGGAACCAATAGTTACACCACTTATGTCCCAGATAAGCCTCACTCTGCGCAATCTCATTGGTATGATGCGGGAAAATATTGTCAACACCTCCGCAGTGAATATCCATGTACGCGCCAAGGTGCTTCATGCTGATACAGGAGCACTCAATATGCCATCCCGGGTACCCTACGCCCCAGGGACTGTCCCACTTTAACTCCTGATCGTCAAATTTGGACTTTGTGAACCACAGCACAAAATCACTCTTGTTTTTCTTGTTCTCGTCCTCGTCAACGTCATCACGCACACCGACAAGGAGCTCCTTCTCGCTCTGACTTGAAAATACATAGTACTCCTCGAGCTTTGCGGTATCAAAATAAATATTGCCGCCGCTCTCATATGCATATCCTTTCTCCATCAATACCTCGATCATATGGATAAATTCTGCAATACAGTTTGTAGCTGGTTCTACCACATCCGGTGTTTTGATATTCAGTCTGCTGCAGTCACTGAAAAATGCATCCGTATAGAACTTCGCAATCTCCATAACTGTCTTATGTTCTCTCTTTGCACCTTTGAGCATCTTATCCTCACCGGTGTCGGCGTCACTGGAAAGATGTCCGACATCCGTTATATTCATCACACGCTTTACATCATATCCAATGTAACGGAGCGTTTTTTCCAACAAGTCCTCCATAATGTAGCTTCTCAGATTACCGATATGCGCAAAGTGATACACTGTCGGTCCACAGGTGTACATCGCTGCCTTGCCGTCCTCGTTAGGAATAAATGTTTCCACCTTTCTCGTCAGTGTATTATAAAAGGATAATTTGTTTTTCATCTTCTTTCAAAACCTCCAAATGTATGTATTATTTCTGTCCAAGTTCTTTCTTCAGCTGCTTTATCTGCTGTTCCAAATCCAGTATATGGTTGGTCATCTCACTGTTGGCATATTTGAGATTTCTGATATCCTCATTCACAGGATCCGGAAGGTCAACCTGATTCAAATCCTCGCGCACAAGCCTCTGATTATCACGCTTTACAACTCTGCCAGGCACGCCTACCACTGTACAGTTTGGAGGAACCTCCTCTATCACAACACTTCCGGCGCCAATCTTGGAATTCTCGCCAACCTTAAACGAGCCTATAATCTTGGCGCCTGCGCTAATCATGACATTATCGCCTATTGTCGGATGACGCTTTCCGTGCTCCTTTCCAGTTCCTCCAAGGGTTACCCCCTGATACAGTGTAACATTGTTGCCTATCACAGCCGTCTCCCCAATAATGACACCATTTCCGTGATCAATAAAAAAATTCTCGCCAATCTCAGCACCGGGATGTATCTCTATGCCTGTCTTTCTGACTGCGCGCTGGGATATCCATCTGGCAAGGAAATAGTGCCCGCCTTTGTACAGCCTGTGTGCCACCCTGTAATGAAGCATTACCTTGAAGCTTGGGTATAGGAAAACTTCCATATTGGAATGAATTGCCGGGTCGCGCTCTCTTATGACTTTTATCTCGTTTTTCACATTTTTTAAAAATCCCATCTTGTGCCTCCGTTGAGACTTTTATATTCCTAAATATTCTTATCCAAGGCTCACGGCTGTGCCCAGCGCAATTTCCATCATCTGCGTAAAGGAATTCTGACGCTCCTCGGCTGTCGTCTCCTCCCCTGTCACCAGACTGTCGGAAACCGTGAGTATTGCAAGCGCATTTTTGCCGCATCTCGCCGCGTTCATGTACAGCGCCGCCGCCTCCATCTCAACACAGAGGACGCCCATTTTCTGCCAGCCTTCACTCACCGTCTTGTCATCATTGTAAAAAGTATCTGACGAAAGAATATTTCCCACATGATAACGCGCGCCCATCCTATCCGCCTGCGCAACCGCCTCTTTGAGAAGCGGATAGCTTGCAATCGGGGCAAATGTGCCTCCCAGACCGTACTGGCACGCATAGTTGGAATTTGTGCATGCGCCCATTCCAAATACGATGTCGCGCACTTTTACTTTCCCCTGCATCGCGCCCGTCGATCCTATTCTTAGTATATTCTCCACATCAAAAAAGTTGAAAAGCTCATACGAATAAATCCCGATAGTCGGCATACCCATACCGCTCGCCATAACGCTAACCTTTACCCCCTTATAGGTTCCCGTATACCCCTGTATACCTCTGATATTATTAACAAGGACTGCATTTTCAAGAAAATTTTCTGCGATAAACTTTGAGCGCAGCGGGTCTCCGGGCATCAGCACCGTCTTCCCAAAAGCCCCCTTATCGGCATTAATGTGCGGCGTCGTAACAAGTGACATACTGTATCCCTCCTGTTTGTCTACAAATTTTTAATACTTTTCGTCCATCCAAACTGGCCCTGCCAGGTATATATTATCAAACTTCGCATTTCGTTTCAATGTTATATACTCAAAAATAAACGCCGTAAATTCACCTATCGTCGCGCTTACTTCTGGTCTTATTGAAGCATCCGCGCCATTTTGCGACTGCTTCACACGTTCCATATAGCTTCCCGCCTCATCGAGATACCATATAAAATCCCCATCATTTTTTGCAATCACAGGATCGCTAAGCCTGATGGCTATTGTCGTTTTCCCGTTTCCGGATATATGTCTTAACATTTCGGTCAGGTTGATGATTCTTGCCATGACAGCAGGTTTTCTGTCCCCGTTTTTTGAAAGATACTGTTCCTGGTCAGACTGATTTGCAAAAACAGCCTCACGGATGTTACTATTCTCACTTTTTGTATACGCAAAATACCCTGTTATCTGTCCGTTTTCCAAAATCAGAAACAGGTCTCCGCCAGTACTCTGCAGCTCTTTTCTGAACCGCTCGTAATATGCCGCACTTCTGATAATAAAGAATCCATAGCGCCTGCACAGATTCGCATTGACAAAATGTGCCAGTGAGAGAAGACTGCCGCTGTCCGCCACTTTCAATACAGTATTCTGTGCATTCAGCAATATTGTTTCGCCCTTCGCTGCCCTCTCCAGCATTTCCGCCGAAATCACATCAGTGTTTAACCTATATGATGGTCTGTCATAAATATAGTGAAATCCGAAATGTTCAAAAAATTTTCCCTCATCCGTGTCCACAAAGCACAGAGGTATATTCATCTGTTCCTGATATTTCAATGCCCCTGACATAAGCCGCCTCATATAGCCGCTGTTCCGATATGCTTCCTTTGTGAATGCCATACTGATAAGATTTGTTTCCACACGCGCAATGTCGGTCATACACGGCAGACGTTTTGTACGCAGAGCCGAGGGATTTCTGCGAAGCGCTGCAGCGTAAGATGTAAGATACAACATTGACTGTATCTCATCGCCTGTCACTGCAAAGACAGCATTTTTATCCGTTCTCCGTCCACAATAATCTTCCAGCAGCTGACTGGAAATTTCCGGAAATATATCACTCCAGAGATTTTTCGTAATTTGGACAGACGCATCGCGCAGCACCGTAACATCAAATTCCGTTTCTATTCTGCCCCTGATTTCCTGTTCTGCTTCCCGCTCCCCTATTACCTGCTCCATATGCAATGTTTCCCTCTACACTTCTTTTCCAGAGCGCAGGAGCGAACATCCTGAACAGCTGTCACAGGGACGCCCTGTCTCCGGCTGCTCCTTTGCTGCCGCTGCCTCCATAGTAGCCATCTCTCTCGGACTGGTAAGCATACATACCGCCTGTGAAGAAATCCCCGCTCCTTCACCCGTAAATCCAAGGCCTTCCTCTGTCGTTGCCTTTACATTAACCTGCGCAACATCAATTCCCAGTGCATTTGCAATGTTTTCACGCATTTGGTCAATATGCGGACGCATTTTCGGCGCCTGTGCAATAATTGTCGCATCAATGTTTTCTATATAGAACATATTTTCCTCCAACAATTTTCCCACTTTTTCAAGCAGTATTATGCTTGAAATCCCGTTGTATGTGGAATCTGTATCAGGAAAATGCTTTCCGATATCACCAAGCGCAGCGGCTCCCAAAAGCGCATCCGCTATGGCGTGCAGCAACACATCCGCATCAGAGTGTCCCAGCAGCCCAAACTCATATGGTATCGCCACACCGCCTATAACGAGGGGTCTTCCCTCGACCAGACGGTGCACATCATATCCCATTCCTATTCTCATCTCAATCTCCATTCTGCCAAATGCAAAACAACAAGTCCTTATTATTTTTCAGGTATAACCAGCCTGTCAAATCCATCAAGAAGTCCTGTCACAATATCAAATAGCTTATCACAGTCTCCTGCCCTGACGCCTTCTATATTGAGCGGCATCTGCGGATCATGAAGAGACAGGCGCAGCAGCAGCCAGCCCTTTGCCTCCTCTGTGTCAAACGAAATACGCACACCCTCATAAGAATTAGGTGCAATATTGAATCCCTTTGCTCTTGCCCTCTCCTCAAAGGTATTCAGCGCCTCTGTACCGTATGCCTTAAAATCATCACCCTGTATCTTGAAACGGTACTCCCGCTCTTCGAATCCCTTTTCCATTTTCTCAATAAAGGATGACAGTACCTTGTTCTCCTTTGCCGCCTTTGCGAGCGCTATCAGAAGTTTTACCGCCATGTATGCACCGTCGTCAAGGAAATAGTTCTCACTGAGTGCACCGTGACCGGAAGTTTCAATCGCAAGTGGTGATACAATCCCCGCAGTATTGAGGCGTATGGACTCATTGATAACATTCTTGTAACCTCTCATATATCTGTGATGCTTCATGCCGATACTTTCTATAAAGCGTGTCAGCCTGTCGCTCGTGACAGAATCTGTCACAATGGTTCCTCCCGGATAATCCTCCGCAATAATGGCCGTCATCATCGCAATAATGGCATCTCTGTTCACTTCGTCCCCGTTTGGAAGCACAGCCGACATTCTGTCTACGTCTGTGTCAAAAATGATGCCAAGGTCAGCCTTATTCTTAAGCACCGCCTGCCTGACTGCCTCCATCGCCTCCTTGTTCTCAGGATTGGGAATATGATTGGGAAAATGTCCGTCAGGCTCTAAGAACTGACTTCCTGATGTGTCTGCACCAAGGGGGTTCAACACTTTCTCCACAAAAAATCCACCTGCGCCGTTTCCTGTATCTACTACAATGTGCAGACCCGCAAGCGGCTTATCATAATCTCCCGCGTTAATGCTCTTTTTTATCTTTTCCTGCAAAAATGCACAATATACGGAAATAGAGTCAACTTTTTCCACTGTTGACAAATCCGCGTCCGTCATCTCAAGCGCTGCCGCTATTTCGAGCACCTTTGTAATATCATCATGTTCTAGTCCGCCGTCCCTGTCAAAAAACTTATACCCGTTCCTATTAAAAGGAAGATGACTTGCCGTAATCATGATGGAGCCGTCAAACGCAAACTCCTCAAACACAGTTGTCATAAACATGGATGGTGTTGATACCAGTCCACAGTCATAGACCTTTGCGCCTGCTGCCACAATTCCCTTTGCCGCTGCCGCAAAGAGGCTGTCTGCAGTAATGCGCGAATCATGCCCAATACCGATTCGCAGCTCCTGCACTTTCTTCCCTTTCTTGTCCGCAAGCCATCTGACAAATCCGCCGCCAATCAGATTCCCCGCTTCCTCTGTGAGGTTCACGTTCTCTCCCGCAACTCCTTCACAGGCAATTCCGCGAATATCGCTTCCATTTTGAAGCTTCATTATATCTGCCATCTTTTTCTCCTCCTACGTTGTATAATAAAAATTTATTTAATAGCTGGCGACATTATATCATAAATCTTCGATTTATGATCAACATTCGTCGTTCGCCGAGTGAACAGGTTCATTCTTCGCAACCATTATATCATAATTTACATAAAAAGGAAATATTAAATAACTGTCTTTCCGTGATTGAATCCCCCTGTTCAAGAAAGACTATGAGATATGAAACGACATAACACGAAATCTGACACAACTATAAAAACCGGCATAAAAAAAAGGATTGTACGCCCATTTGACTATTATGCACTATTATTTTTTGCCACCGCCTTTGCCGGATGGCTTTGGGAAGTGCTGCTTTATCTGATTACCGCACATACTTTTGTGAACAGAGGCGTTTATCAGGGACCCTGCCTGCCCATTTACGGCGTTGGCGGTATTATGCTGTTTTTGCTTCTCCACAAGCTGCGAAAGAAAACAGTCTGGGTCTTTATTTGTTCTGCCACACTCTGCACGCTGCTCGAATATTTCGCCGGAGCATGGCTTGAGTGGAAATGGGGTATTCGCTGGTGGGATTACAGCGGACATTTATTGAACCTCAACGGCTATGTCTGCCTTACAAGCACTGTCTGCTTCGGACTTGGCGGCGTTCTCCTTATCTGCGTCCTTCAACCGGTTTTCAACAAGTTTTACCACCATATGACAATCAGGCTCCGTGTGACATTGTGTCTCCTTTTTATTCTGCTTTTTGTAATAGATGCCGCCTATTCTGTCATGCAGCCCAATACCGGAAATCACATCAGCAGCGCTGTGATAATTTTTTTCATTTATAATCATAACTGACACATTCTGAATTGTGTATTTCTCCGATTGTAAATTGGTAAAGCAAAACTTTGACACACATCTGTCAAAAAGCATTTTACAAACACGCTCGCTTAAGACTTTATGTTTTATAGGAAACGACAAAAGTATTTGCCGTTTCCTATAAATTACTTTTTATGTCTTGTTTTTCTGTGCAAAAAAAGATACGATAGAATTCAGAAAATTAAATTTTAGAAAGGACGCAGCCGCAATGATTGCATCGCTGCGATAGGACAGAAAAATTGGATAACATGGAAATCGAAAAAAAGTACACACTCAAAAAACTGCCTGAAAATCTTGAGAGTTATCCCTGTAAAATTATCGAGCAGGCTTATCTGAATACAGCTCCAGTAATACGGATTCGTAAAACAGATAATTCGTACTGCCTCACATACAAAGGGAGTGGTCTGATGTCCCGCGAAGAGTACAATCTCCCGCTTGACGAGAAATCTTACAGACATCTGCTCGCAAAAGCTGACGGAAACATCATATCAAAAAAAAGATTTATCATTCCAATTGAAAACCCACAATTTACCGACGGCTTCCATCCGATATCACCCCCCAGTCTTTCCATAGAGCTTGACGTATTCGCGCCGCCTTTTTCACCACTTGTCATGGCTGAAGTTGAATTTACAAGTGAGGAAATGGCAAATGCCTTTATCCCTCCAGAATGGTTTGACGAGGACGTCACATACAACGCTGAGTATCATAACTCAGCCATGAGCAGGAAAAAATTTAATTGACTGGTCTTATCATGCCAAGCTTGAAATGCTTTCGGCATAGTGCCACATAACTATCATTGGCGCCAAGTACGACCTGCTCCCCGTCGCGCACAATACCATTGTCGTTAAAACGCGCATTGCATGTAGCCTTTCTGCCACACCAGCATACGGTCTTAATCTCCTGTATGCAATCTGCAATCGCTATCAGCCGTTCGCTTCCAGAAAACAATTTGTTTTGGAAGTCTGTACGTAGTCCATAACACACGACAGGCACCTCCATAAAATCAACAATGTCCGAAAGGAAATCAATCTGTTCTCTTGTGGCAAACTGTACTTCATCCACAATAATACAGTCATAGGACTTGATTTCCTTCTCTGACATCTGCATCAGTTCACTCAAAAACACGCACCCCATTTCCAGACCGATGCGTGAGCGTATCACCCGCTCCCCATCACGTTTATCGGTCTCCGTCTTGCATAACAGCGCTTTTTGTCCTACCTCCTGATAGTTAAAATGCGTCATCAGCGCGTTTGCGGTTTTGGAACTGTTCATCGCACCGTAATAAAAATATAACTTTGCCACGAAAAATATCCTCCCTAAACATTACAATAAACCCATGTACGGAAATGCTTTTCTTCCATTTTTTGAGACCCGAATCTTTGCGCAAGTTTCCTCAGAAAGTCCATCCATATTTTCTTCCATCCACCTATCGAACACTTTATACTGACATTCCGGATAGGACTGAAACAAGTTTTTTCCTCTGCCCCTTTTCATCTCCTGATATTCTATATACTATATCGCCCTGTTTTTCATTATTAATAGTTTTTGTAATAGATGGTTACATTATGCAGCACGGCGGATGAAGTTCCATTACCGTATTGAAGCAAGCGTACCGCCGCACACTATCAGATAAGCGAAAGTAATGAACGGCATAGCGAATGACCATTTTTGCAAACTTTGCAGCACGAAATGCCATCCAAATAAAAAGAACGCTCATTTTAAGCGTTCTTCCGCTGCGGATAACAGGACTTGAACCTGCACGGTCGCCCACCAGAACCTAAATCTGGCGCGTCTGCCAATTCCGCCATATCCGCATTTGCATGTTCACGCATCTGGCAGACATCTGCCAAATGTGCTTCTATAGTTTACCAAAAGTAACTGTGAAAGTCAATCACTTTTTCAAACATAATAAATCTCAATATAGCACTACTCCCCAAACCTCGACGTAGCCACCGCTACGCCTGCGTTTGTGAAGCAGCACGCTCAGAAAAATATTCTGCGTCAAACTATCCAAAACTAAATTTTCACTGTACTAACAATTTATCAGACATTGTCTGGTACCTTACTGATAACTTTTCTGTTAATCGTCACCATAAAAAAAGCAGACACGCAAAGCGACATTCCCTCTGCCACTGGAAATGCCCACCAGACCGCATGAAGTCCGCCAAGCCTTGCCAGAATAAATGCTGCCGGAAGCAAAACCACAAGCTGTCTTGCAATTGATACAACAAGACTGTACACGCCGTTTCCAAGCGCCTGAAACACAGATCCCGCAATAATGCAAAACCATGCAATCAGGAAGTGTACTCCTATAATACGCAGTGCAGGAATGCCGATAGCAAGCATCTCCTCAGATGCATCAAACATCCCAAGCAGCGCTGCCGGAACCGTCTCAAACACGATAAATCCCACAAAAAGCAGTACAAATGCATACACAAGACTGCATTTTATGGCTTTGATCAACCGGCTCCGCTTACCTGCTCCATAATTATATGCCACAATTGGTATCATTCCGTTATTCAGACCGAATACAGGCATAAAGAAAAAGCTTTGCAGCTTAAAATATACCCCGAATACCGCTGTCGCTGTCGCCGAAAACGTAATCAGTATCATATTCATCCCATAAGTCATGACCGATCCGATTGCCTGCATAATAATAGACGGTACACCGACTTTATAGATATTTCCAATCGTATGCGCATCTGGCCGAAATCCTTTAACCGACAGCGCAATTTCTTTATTTTTTCTGATGTTAAAATACAGTCCCAGTGTTCCTCCCACAATCTGCCCAATTACGGTGGCAATTGCCGCGCCTGCAACACCAAGCTTTGGCATTCCAAATAGTCCGAAAATCATTATCGGATCCAGAATAATATTAATGATTGCGCCGACCGCCTGTGTTATCATAGAATACAGGGTCTTTCCTGTGGATTGCAAAAGCTTTTCAAAAATAAGCTGCGCATATAACCCAAAAGAACATACGCACACAATTGTCAGGTACTGTACACCCATCGTAAGTATTTCAGGATCTGCATCTTTAATCTGGCTTGCATAAAATGGTCTGACACCCACAATGCCCACAATTACAAAAGCAATATAGCTTAAAAGCGCCAAAAAAATTCCGTTCATCGCAGTCTTGCTTACCTGTTTGAAATTTTTCTCCCCTAGTTGTTTCGAAAGGAGAGAATTGACGCCCACACCAGTACCTGTTCCAAGCGCTATCAAAAGTGTCTGTATAGGGAATGCAAGCGATACTGCCGTTAGGGCGTTCTCGCTTAACTTAGCCACAAAGATACTATCCACAATATTGTAAAGCGCCTGGACAAGCATGGAAATCATCATTGGCAGGGACATATTGAAAAGCAGCTTGTCAACAGGCATGACACCCATCTTATTTTCTTGTGTTTTTACACCTACTTCACTACTCATTCGTTCTCCTCATGTTTTCATTGTTATATTTTTGTCTCTACAAAGATTGTATAAATTGCCCTGATGGCAGTCTCAAAGTCTTCATTTGCAACACCAATAATAACATTTTGCTCACTGGAACCCTGGTCAATCATTCTGACATTTACATTTGCATGCGCCAGTGCCGCAAAAATTCTGCCAACAGTCCCCCGCTGTGATTTCATACAGCGCCCTACAACAGCAATCAGTGCAAGATCCGACTGAATGTCAACATTGTCCGGGTTTACCGCTTTGTTGATCCCAGATAATATGTTCTGTTCCTTATCTACAAACTCAGACTGGTGAACCATTACATTTAAGGTATCAATCCCTGACGGCATATGTTCAAAGGAAATATTATACTCCTCAAATACCTGAAGCACCTTTCTCCCAAAACCGATTTCCATGTTCATCATATCTTTTTCGATATTGATGGAAGCAAACCCCTTCTTGCCTGCAATACCTGTAATTGTATACTTCGCCTTTTTGCATGTATGTCCCACAATCCATGTTCCCTCATCCTCAGGCTGGTTCGTGTTCCTGATGTTAATAGGAATTCCTTCTTTTCTCACCGGGAATATGGCATCCTCATGCAGCACAGTCGCCCCCATGTAGGAAAGTTCTCTGAGCTCGCCATACGTAATGATATCAATACCTTTCGGATTTTCAATAATGCGGGGATCCGCAATCAGAAAACCTGACACGTCTGTCCAGTTCTCATACACGTCTGCGCGGATTGCCTTTGCTACAATCGAACCTGTAATATCCGAACCGCCTCTTGAGAATGTCACTACCGTTCCGTCTCCCATTGCACCGTAGAATCCTGGAATAACTGCCTGCTCAACATTTTCAAGCCTTTTTGACAGAAGCTTTTGTGTCATCTCCGCATCAAATACACCTGCCTCATTAAAACGAATTGCTTCTGCCGGGTCTACAAATTCATACCCGAGATAATTCGCCATTATAATTCCGTTCAGATACTCCCCACGGCTGGCTGCATAGTTGGAACCTGCCTTGCTCTTAAAGTCATCAATAATCCGGTCAAATTCACTGGAAAGGTCAAGATCAAGCTTCAGTCCGTCAATAATCTCCTGATAGCGTTTCTCAATCTGTGCCATCTCCGCATTGAAATTGTGATCTTTTTCTGCCAGCTCATAGCACTTATAAAGCATATCCGTAACTTTGGTATCTTTATCAAAACGTTTTCCCGGGGCAGATGGAACGACAAATTTCCTACCTTCATCCGCATGGATAATATTTCCAACCTTCACAAACTGCTCCGCACTTGCAAGCGAGCTTCCGCCAAATTTCACAACCTTTTTCATCTCCCACAATTCCTTTCCCAAACTGTTGTACACTCATTCAATCTATTTTATTCAAGAACAACAAGGATGTTCTTACTGTTCTTAGTCTACCCTTATCATTGACAAGATATCGCCAAATTTTGCAGCCTTATCCATATATTCTGCCTCTGACATCTCCTCTGTGATAAAACCGCATTCACCATCAGCCACGCCGGTAATCATCTCAGTTTCCCCAAAGACTTCCTTAATACGCGCCTCATCTGTCAAGGCTGTGCGGACAAAGAATCTCCTGACTGCTCCATCAATCGGAGAAATCTCAAGCTTCCTGTCTTCCCACTTAATGTCAAGATGTTTGCCTTTATGCCGTGCACAGTCAAGAACATCTGCCACTACTGCACTTGCAGTCGCAAGCTTTCCTGCGCCCTTTCCATAGTACATTGTCTCACCGCCCATATTACTGTTTACGAGAATCGCATTAAATACACCCTTGACTGCATACAGCGGATTCTCTGGAAATACGACAAACGGAGCGACAAGTGCATAATATCTTCCGTTCTTCTTTACACTCTTGGCAAAGAGCTTAATCGTCGCTCCTATTTTTTTTGCATATGCAAAATCCTTATCCGAAATAGCTGTAATACCCTCTGTCGTAATATCCGAGAAGTCAACTTTTTTGCCATATGCAAGCGAGGTAAGGATTGCAATTTTCCTGCAGGCATCAAAGCCCAGAACATCCGCATCAGGATTTTTCTCCGCATACCCTTTTTCCTGTGCCCTTGCAAGCACATCCGCAAACGCAAGCCCCTCCGTCTCCATCTTGGTAAGGATATAATTTGTCGTGCCGTTCAAAATACCTGTAATGGAAAGAATTTCCTCCTGAGCCAGAGACGTCCGAAGCGGTCTGATAATCGGAATACCGCCGCCGACACTCGCCTCAAATAAATAGCTGCAATTGTGTGCCTTCGCAATCTGTAAAAGTTCCGGACCGTATTTCTCGACAAGTTCTTTGTTGGATGTACATACACTCTTGCCACTCTCCAACGCCCGTTTTGTAAATTCATATGCCGGATGCTCACCACCCATTGTCTCACACACAATCGCAATTTCCGGGTCACTGATAATCGTATCAACATCATGTACCAAAACTTCCTGCACCGGATCCCCCTCAAACTCCCTTAGGTCAAGCACATACTTAACCTCTATCTCATCTCCGAGCTTACTGGTAATCACATCCCGGTTCTTTTTCATTACCTCATACACGCCGCTTCCTACTGTACCGTACCCTAACACTGCTACCTTTGTCATTTTTCCTTCGACCTCCTATTTTCCAAGCACTTTTACATTATGCACTCCGCTTTTCTTTCCTATCTCTGACACCATCTCAGACACATCTCTTGTCGTATCCAATATCTGTATGCTCAAAGACAGCGTTGCAATTCCGTTAATCGGTATCGTCTGATGTATTGTGAGAATATTGGCTCCAAAATCCGCCACCACCTTCAGCACATCCGACAAAAGCCCCGGTTTATCATCCATCCTGCAGGACAGCGTCAATGTTGTCCCTCGTGCGGAATCATGAAACGGAAAAATATCCTCTTTGTACTTATAATAAGAGCTCCTGCTTATCCCAACACGTTCAACTGCTTCCTGCACTGAAACTGCCTTCTGTGTTTCCAGAAGCCTGTTTACCTCAACTACTTTTAACAGTACCTCAGGCAGAGCCCTTTTTTTAACAACGAAGTAAGCTGTTGTTTCTTCCATTTTCTCATCATTTCCTTTAAGTTTTCAAATTAACCTTGTATGAAACTTTCTTTGATAATACCGACTTGTTTTTCCAGCAAAGACATTTGTGCGTCACTGCAATACATATTATCATAACGCACAAAAAAGTTCAACCCATTTGTTGCACTTTTTCTAAAACAGAAACAACATTTTATTATCTCTTAAATAATGTCTTTATTAAGTGCATATACTATTTATGAGGTATTATTATGAATCAGTTAAAGCACTTTACAATAACCGGCATATTATTTGTATTAATAACAGGAGCGCTTGCACACTTTTTTTATGACTGGAGCGGAAACAATACTGCCGTCGGTCTCTTTGTACCAGTAAGCGAATCCATCTGGGAACATATGAAGCTGATATTCTTCCCAATGCTAATCTACTCCTGTATAATATTTTTTTCATGCAGGACAAATTATCCTTGTATTGCAACTTCACTTTGTCTTGGCATTCTGACTGGAACACTGCTCATCCCTGTCTTTTTCTATGCCTACACTTTCATTCTCGGCAAAGATGTCTTTATATTAGATATCAGCATATTTATTCTAAGCACCATAATAGCCTTTTATGTTGTCTACAAATTTACTCTGCCTCATGTGCAAAGGAAATATTCTGCAATATTGTATTGTCTGACTGCTGTTCTATTTCTATGCTTTTTGATATTTACTTACCATCCTCCAGACTTTCAATTATTTGTGAATCCTGCATTACAGATTACTCCTTTTACCATTCAATAATGGTAAATAGTTATTTTGGACAAAACTTCGTTGCCTCCGGAGCAGAAATAAACTCTAGCATTTTCATTCACCCTCTATAATTTATGTCAGAATAATTATATGCGGTTGAACGAATCATTTCAAGTATTTAAAAATTGCATCATGGAAATGTGCATAACTGGCTACAAAACTATGGAAAACCCCATTTACAGGATGTGGAAAAGCAAAAACATCTTTCCAACATCCTGCAAACAGGGTTTCTCATAGTTCCTAAGAGCAGCCAGTTATACGGCTTTTCCACAATGCCTGCGCCTAAGGAATCCACCTCATTATCTATCTCTTTCTCAAAAACATCATTTTACAGATCTTCCCGCTATTCATGCAAAGTCCAATGTCATCATAATGCCCAAAATGCTCAGTGCCAAAATCAAAAATACTGCGTGTTAAATAAATGCAAGTACTGTTTTCTGAATTATAAAATACGCTTATCCTAACTCAAAATAACCATTGATTTGGCTTTTTTCGCAGGGATAAATCAGCGGGAATCCTTGATTTTATTGGGTTCCTACCAACTTGACATTATAATAACACGATCCCCGCTGTCAAGTACAGCAATCATTACATTTTCACCTGTAAGGTATGGTTCCTGCTGTGTCACCTGCACAACGCATGACTGCACCTTTTCATAATCATTCATACAGCACTCACACTCTTTTATATGTAGAAGTTACTCATATTATAATATGCAGAATGACAAAGTACGTGTTTTTCAACCACTATACCTTAAACCTGCTGACCAGATCAACCATGGAGTCAACCTGCGCCTTCTGCTGTTCGCTGACAGCAGCTGTCTCCTCTGACGTCGCCGAATTGTTATCCACAATCCCTGCCACATTGTTGATTCCCTCATTGATATGGGCAATGCTCTCCACCTCAAGCTTCAGCTTATCCACAATCGCGTTAATGCGCTCTGTCGTTTCCTCGGCACCCATCTGTACCTCTTCCATATTCGCGGCTGCCTCACGGGATATCCGTGTGCCAAGCTCCACAGATTCAACCGTTCTCTTAATCAGTTCTGAAGTCTGTCCCACTGCATTCTGTGATGCCTCCGCAAGTTTCTTGACCTGCTCCGCTACAACCGCAAAACCTTTTCCGGCTTCGCCTGCTCTTGCAGACTCAATAGACGCATTGAGCGAAAGAAGATCAATCTCCTCACCGATATCTGATATCGCGGAGATAACTGCAATAATCTGCTCGGAACACTGGTTAATTTCCCTCATGGCAGCGCGCAGCTCTTTCATCTTCTGTGCACCCACAATCAATGTAGAGCTTGCCAGATTGGAAATCTTCACAGCCTCCTCCGCCTCTTTTTCATTGTATTCAATGCTGTCTGTAAGCTCTGACAACAACATCATCAAATCGGAAACCACGGTCGCCTGCCCAGTACAAGCCGACGCCAGATCCTCCGCCGCAAACGCAAGCTGACCGGCACCGCTGTCTATCTCGCTTGTCACCGCCTGTATGGTTGTCACGGTTCCTCGCATGTCCTCCACGATTTTGTTGAGCGAATCCTTTATCTTTACATATTCACCCACATACTCCTGATTGACTGTTATAATATAATTTCCCTGTCCCATCTGTTCCAGGATATACGAAATTTCATCAATAATGGCTGTCATATTATCCTTCATAAAACGAATAGCCGCAACCATGTTTCCAACCTCGCTGTCATCCTCCACCAAGTCAAAATCCGAATGAAGATTTCCTTCCGCCAGCAACGTCATCTGATCGGAAACCTTGATAATCGGTGTCAATAGCTCTGTCTGCGAAAATTTGATTGTCTTCAGGCACTGGACTGCAAGCCTGATAAATCCCGCCAAGAACGCCGCTGCGCAAACAATCTGCAACATCAGAAGCATATTTTTGGAGGAATCCAGTCGATCCTGTATTTTTGTGATAACATCATCTGTCAGGGCATTAATCTGCTGAACCGTCTCCGCATACTCTTCACCAAATACAAACTCCGTAGCGGATGCCACATCACCTGCGTCCACTGATGCCATTGCTTCCTCCTCAAGCGGAACGAGATTATTGGAAAGGGCTGCAATTTTTTTCAGCTCCTCCCACTCATAATCCTTAATATTGTTTGTCTCAAGACCTGCCCATGCAATGTCTCTGTTTTTGTCTGTATTTAATTCTCTCATGTAGTCATCATAATAGACACTATCGCCCGTAACAGCGTAAGACCGCACTGCAGTAGTCAGTGTTTTGGATCCCAGACGGTACTGGTTCAAATACATCGTACTTTCAAGCTGATCATGCGAAACAACTGCGTATCCGACACTGGCAAAAAACAACAGTGCAAGCAAAGCAACCCCCGCTGCCAAAGACCCCCTCGTCTGCCTGACAATCTTTTTAAGCCGCGCTGCCTGGCTGTTCTTTCCATAAACTGCACCTTTAGATACTTCTTTGATTTTCTCCATACAATGACCATATCCTTTCATACTGCTGTTGTGTTTCTATTTGTTAAAAATACCATAACTATTCTGTATCTTCATAGCTGTATGCAAAAAAACTCGCAAAATATCTAAATCAGGCAACTCTTTTTGTGATATTCTTGGCAAATATATACTATGATTATACTTGAAAACTTGGACACGGTCAACAAATATTACAATTTTTCTATTCCTGTACGTCACAGACGCATTACAATTCACACCAACGCCAGTTTTCATCAGCTTATAAGTTATTGAGGTGCGAATTATAACAGATTTTGCACACAAAATGCTAAAAGGCAAGCATTTTGGCACATGATTCCCACTACTTTGGCGTAGGTGTGAACAGTAATACAGACATTACTGCTCGCTCCGTTCCTGTAACAGCTAAAAATCCTATAAAAAATTGTTCGTGCGTAGATTATTTCATAAAAAACAAAAAAAGGATTCCAAAATGGATATATGTGGAATATATTATATAAACCATCCGTTTCGCGTCAGAGGAATCCCAGTTATGCCAAACGCAAAACTTGAAAATCTTCTCAATCTTGCACTCGCCGCAACAGAGACAGAAATACAAAAATCCCAGGTTCTCGGAACAGGCTACACACCTGCCACAAGAACTTGGGAATTGATTGTAAAATATCATGGAGCGCTCGAACGGCTTGAGTCGGAAGTCATACATATCGAACCGCTCATAAACGGGTACGCTATCGCAACAGTCAGGGAGGACTTTATTGATGCCTTCGCTGACCTTGATGAAGTAGAATTCATCGAAAAGCCCAAGCGCCTGTATTTCGAGTAGTGATGACTACTTATATACAACAGAATTCCAACGAAGTTCGTTCTTAAATGTCCTAATATCTGTATTTTTGTCAATTACAACTGACTCGATGCCCATTGCATCTGCCCAGTCAGTCATCTGCTCAACAGAGAGGTCATATGAGAATGCCGTATGATGCGCACCGCCGGCTAAAATCCATGCCTCCGCACCTACCGCCAGATTCGGCTCCGGTGTCCAGAATGCCGTCGCTACAGGAAGCTTCGGCATCGGCTTCTCAACCTTCTTGCAGTCCACAGCGTTGATAATCAACCGGAAGCGGCTGCCCAAATCAATCAGCGAAGCCGCAACTGCCGAACCGGTCTTCGATGTAAATACAAGCCGCGCAGGATCCTCTCTGTTGCCCATTGACAACGGGCAGACTTTAATCGAAATGTCGCCATCAGCAATCGTCGGACATACTTCCAGCATATGTGCCTGCAAAATACCCTCCTTGCCCGGAACAAAGTTATATGTGTAATCCTCCATAAAAGAAGTTCCCTTTGCATCCTTCACATTGGACGCCATAATCTTCATCAGGCGCACCATGGCAGCTGTTTTCCAGTCACCCTCACCGCCAAATCCATAGCCTTTTTCCATAAGACGCTGAATCGCAAGACCCGGAAGCTGTCTCAGACCGCCAAGCATGCCAAAGTGTGTGACAACTGCATGATAATCCCTCTCCTCAAGAAATTTTTCCATTCCGATTTCAATCGCAGCCTGGACCTCCACATGCTTTCTAAATTCCGCCTCATCCCTGCCTTCTGTCAGAATCTTGTACTTGCTGTAATACTCATCCGTGAGATTCTTGATATCAGCAGCCGAAACTGCATCGACGTACTCCACTAAATCATTGACATTATAGTGGTCAATCTCCCACCCAAACTTAATCTGCGCCTCAACCTTGTCACCCTCTGTAACAGCAACATTATTCATGTTGTCGCCAAAGCGGCACACTCTGATATGTGAGGATTCCATAACGCCGACCGCAGTAACCATCCACTGTGCAATCTTGCGGACAACCTCCGGATTCTGCCAGTGTCCGACCACAATCTTTCTCTCAATTCCCATACGGCTCACAATGTGACCATACTCGCGGTCGCCATGCGCAGACTGGTTCTCATTCATGAAATCCATGTCAATCGTATCATATGGTATCTCCTCGTTAAACTGTGTGTGGAAATGCATCAACGGTTTTCTGTACTCCTGAAGTCCAAGAATCCATGACTTTGCCGGTGAAAATGTATGCATCCATGTAATAACGCCCGCACACTCTTCATCAGCGTTTGCCTCATTAAAGGTCTTTCGGATCACCGCATTTGTGATAAGCGTCGGTTTCCAAACAACCTCGTAGGGCAGTAAACCGGATTTGTTGAGCCCCTCCACAATCTTCTGTGAATGCTCTGCTACTTTTCTAAGACACTCATCACCATATAAATCCTGTGAACCTGTCGCAAACCAAAACTTGTAATTTTTCCCTGTTTTCATGGTATCCCTCCATATGAATAATATAATTAATACTATACTTTGATACTATATTTTTATCACATATTGGAAAAAGAAACAACCTTTATTTTACCTAAAAATAAAATATTTTATTATGCATTAAATACAAAAATCATGCTGACAATCATTCTCCAGGTGTCTATATGCAATCGAGCAGGGGAAAAGCTTTCCCCCATGTGCCGCTTTAGCAGCATACTTCCTCTGCATGGGGCTGCGCATAAAAAAGGCACCCCGTAAGGTGCCACACTCTCTAACAAACCCCTTCACTTGCCCTGAGCTGCTGAATGTCATATAACACTTCCATTGCCCCTTTCCCTGACTCCGTGCGGTATCTGCCCAGAATTCTATTTACTACCATATCCGCATTCTGCATGTTGACATCCATCAGCAGCGCCAGCACCTGGGATGAACTATACCGTGTCGTCACATCGCCTTTTCGCAGGGAAGAAGTCACCGCATGCTGCAAGTGCTCCAGCTGTCGCTGAAGCGCCATTTCATCCGCTTCCATATTATCCTCAATCGTAAAAAGCACACACTGTACTTCCCTGTTCTCACGAATCAGATTCCTCTCCATAAAGCGATAGATTTTTTCAAAATTGTTGTATTCAACTTCAAATGAACCTTCCATTTTTCTCTCCCTGAGTTTATTGGTTATTTCCTTTAGCGAACTGTTCGGCCGGACGTTTGCCGCCCCGTGTTCCACTGTACCTTCAATATCTTCATAAAACTGATAGCCGTTCTTTCCATCATTTTTCGTAAAATAAAGTGCCTTGTCCGCATTACAGTACAAAGTCTCATATGTAACACCGTCAAGCGGCGCCCTTGCAATCCCTATGGAAACCGTTACGCGCAGAAGTCTTCCTGGTGTCACAAGCCCGCGCTCAATCTGTCTGATAATCAGCTGTGCCTTCGTTTTCAGTGCGTGCTTATCCCTGTGCCCTGGCGAAAAAATCACAAACTCATCACCGCCAAGTCTCGCAACAATATCGTCTTCCTCAACCACCATTTTCAGTGCCTTGGCAAATCGCACAAGCACACGGTCTCCTTCCATATGCCCATATGTGTCATTGACACATTTAAAGTTATCCATGTCCATAATGAAAAATGCGCCCTCGCAGTCTGCACGAAGCATGGCATTTACCTGATCCGATACCTCCTGACGGTTCCGCAGACCCGTAAGCGGATCTTTCTTCGCCAGGGCAATCATCTCCTGCTGTCTTTCAACAGTTTTTGCCATCTCCTGAAGCTGCAGCTCCAGGCTGTTTTTCATCCTTTCAAGTTCCAATACCTTTCTTTTCTCATCTGTTTTTCTTTTTTCATCTGTCTGAAATTCTGACTGTAAAATAGTATGCATATCGATCCCTTCCACTACTTTAATAAATCCCTCGTATGTTTTCCATCGCATATGTTACCTATCATATGTGAAACAAATTATAAAAGACCGTCACTGTCTCTTATAATAAATTTATGGCTTACCAGAAGCTGTTTCTGCCTCTGATAAGCCATATTATACATCATATGCCTTGTAATTTCCATGGTAATTTATTGCGGTTCAGCGTAATCTCAATTTTGTTATAAAAAATTATAATAAAACAAAAAAATATGGTCGGTTTTACCAATAATATCCAAAAGTGTATAAATTGTTACGGCATTTTGCGTAAAAGATGTTATAATGGAATTATGCTTATATACAAAATTCGCGGCTTGCTCTGCGTCAAAGCTTTTATCATCGACTTTTATTTAGGAGGTTCCATTTTCAATGAATCAAGATTTTAACAGCGACTTTTACACTAAACGCACACAAAGACTCCTGATTAGCGGATATCCCCTTGAAGTCTCCAAAATAGAGTGTCATACGAGTGACATTCGCGACGTGCATCGGCACGACGAGGTTGAATTCCTGTTCCACATAAAAGGGGAGGCCTGTATCACCTGCAGCCAGAAAAAGATACTCGTCCATGAAGGAGATATTCTTTTTATCAACCAGCTGGCAGAGCACATAATCTTCCCTGCTGGAGACAACAGCATAATATTGTATTCTATTCTTATTCATCCGACCTTTATATTAGGATTCGACCAATCTGATTTTTTATTTCACAAATATCTGACGCCTGTTACGTCCAGCAATGCGTTTGAATGCCTGCACATATCTTCAGGTCATCACCTCTACCAGCAGTTTGCACCGCTGTTGAAGCAGATTATCCAGCTCAACAGCGCCCAGGCATGCGGGTATGAACTTCTGTCAAAGGCATGTATACTGCAATTGTGGAAACTTGTTTACGACCAGCTCCCTGACAGCACACCGGTTTCCGCCAAAGCTGTCCTGCGCAATGCCGGACAGGACGCGCACCGTGTAAGGCAGGCAGTCCTTTATATCCAGGAACATTTTATGGAGCCGCTCACACTGGACAAAATCGCAGATTCCATACTTGTCAGCAAAAGCGAATGCTGCCGGTGCTTTAAGCGTGCTATCGGTCTCTCTCCAATTGAATATTTGATGAAGTATCGCATTATGCAATCCGCCCTGCGCATAAAGCAAAGAACCAGTGAATCCATTTCGGAAATTGCGGGCACTGTCGGCTTTAACAACACAAGCTATTACAGCAAAGTTTTCAAAAAATTCATGGGATGTACACCGTCCGAATACCGTCAGGGATTACTGCCTCCTGCTTCCCACTCGCAGTAAAGCCAGCCCGGCAGCCATACATACCATTCCTGTCGTTATCAAAACCAATATTTCACCGGTGCCCAGACTTTCCTGAAACAATACCGGCAGCACTCTCTGCATCATTTCTGGGTAAAACATCGCTATTACCGAGACCGCATTGTTCATAAAATGCATCAGCGATGTGAGGAATATGCTTCCTGTACGATACACCACATAGCAGAATAAGATACCCAAAATTCCAGTTGTAAAGAACTTCACAAAACTTAGATGATACATCCCAAATACGGCTCCGCCTATCAATATTGCCGCCGCAGGGCGGAGACGTTTTTGGGATGCCGATAGAAAATATCCCCGAAACAACGCTTCTTCGCAGACTGCCGGCGCCAGGGCAATAACCAGAAGTGCAGGGACAAACCCCGCCCCGTCAAGGATGTATTCCATCGTATCATTTACCGTCTGTGTGTCTTGCGGAAACAGATTTCCCAATACGATAGATATCACTATCACCAGCACATAACATCCCAGCTCCGACAGCACTGCCCCCAGTACCCATATAGGCTTTGGAAACTTTAATGAGAATGTTTTCCCCACATCTCTTTTGGTATACCAGACTGCCATGAGCGGCACCCCTATGATAAACAGCTGCGTTATCAAAAGTCCCCAAAGCAGAAATTTTGCCTGTACAACCGACCCGACATACAGAAGCAGCAAAAGCGCTGTCGCGACGACAAGCACTGCGTCGGACATTGTCGGCACACCGCCTCCTTTGATTTCTTTTCTGCTTGTAAATATCTGTATGTTCGTTCCGCCCTCGCCAAACATCATCTCCTCGCTGTTATACAGCCGGATTAGCAGGAGAATGGCAATCGCAGCGTACACAATGTTTGTCGCAAGCACAATCATAATAATAGAAAAATTATACTCAAATACCAGAATATTGCTGATGAGGAGACTGATATTTACAACCGGCACCGCCGCAAGCAGACCAGTAAACTCAATATTCGGCACAAATGCAACAAAGCTTGCGAACATCACGACAAGCATCAATGGCGTGGCATAGTTGTTCGCCTCCTTGAAAGACCTGGCAAATGTGGTGACGCACATGGTAACTGCACTGATAAAGAGCGCAAACGCAGTCATACACAAAAGGACAATGATGAGTGCAGGAATAAAGTCCGTCAAGTTAATGCGCAGCGCCTGCGCATCATTGCTCTGCATCACAGCATAGAAGTAGACACTCATCAGAAGCATGGACACCAGATTCAACAGTGCTGACGCCACTGCTACCGTTGATACTGCGAGAAATTTCCCAATAATCAGTTCATCATTTCCAACCGGAAGTGTCAGAAGCGTTTCCAGCGTTCCCCGCTCTTTCTCTCCTGCAGTGGTATCCACGGCAGGATAGAACGCTCCCAGCAGGATACTTGTCACCATCAGCATCGGCAGTATCATACCAAGCATTCTTCCTACCCTCTCCTCATTTGCCGACTGGTCTTCAAACGTCATCCCAACCGGTTCTAAAACAGAATCAGGATTGTCAATACCAAGTGTAGTCAGCAGCCATCTGCTCGTCTCTCTTTTATATACCTCCAGTTTGTCCGCTATCATGTCTGCCGCTGTCGAAGACGCTGACTTCGACGATAGATAGTATATTGCAAAAACATTCCTGCTGCCATTATCCGCATGCTCCGTTGTGATTTCTATATAGGCATCTATTGTTTCTTCGACAAGCGCCTGCGCACACTCTCCTGACGGAATATCTTCTATTATAAGATGGTACTCCAGATCATCCTCCGTATCTGCCAGGAGTTCTCTAAGCGCCCTGCCGTCATACCTATTATTATCAGCATCCGCCGCGTCATCTGCAACTGCTATGTGATACTCACTCGACTGCATACTGCTTGCTATGGCGGAACCAAAAAGCATAGATCCCATCATGATTAGCGGATAGAGCAGCAGCGGTACAATCACCATCATAATCAGCGTTTTTTTATCCCTGAGCAAATCCAGCATTTCTTTTTTGTATATAGTCCCAATCTTTGTCAGCTTTGTTTTACCTGCCAAATTTCTCATACTTGTCCTCCATTTACATCTGTCTCATTCTCAATCAGCTTTAAAAAAGTTTCCCTGAGATTTGTTGTACTGGTTTGTTCCTTTAATTCGAGCGGTGAACCCTTTGCAATCACATGCCCCTGATGAATCATCACAATCCTGTCGCATAGAAATTCAGCCTCCTCCATATAGTGCGTCGAATAAAGCACTGTCTTTCCATTTGCCTTCTCCCGCTTCATAAAATCAATAATCGCACGGCTGCTGATAATATCAAGCCCCAGTGTCGGCTCGTCAAATATATAGACCTGCGGACTGTGCAGAAGACATCTTGCAATGGATATGCGCTGCGTCTGGCCGGTGGAAAGACGCTCAATACGGTTATCCACAAAAGCGCCAAGGTCGAGGATATCTATGATTTGTATGATTCTGTTCTCCGTTTCCTCCTTTGTCATACCGTAAATCTCTCCGAGCATTGACAGCATCTCCCTGGCTGAAAACCGCTTATACAGTTTTGTATTTCCCGACAGATAGCCGATATTCTGCTTAATCTCGACATCCTGCGTCAGTTCTCTGCCCTCCACATCTGTAATCGCAACGGTTCCGCCTGTAGGTCTCATCAGTTTGCCAAGCATGCGCAGAAGAGTCGTCTTCCCCGCACCGTTCGGTCCCAGAATCCCCAGTATTTCACCGTCATACGCATCAATTGATATACCATCTACAGCGTTAAACTCTATACGCTTCTTTTTCTTTTCTGTGCGTGTAAACGTTTTTATCAGATTTTCAGCCTGTATCATTTTTGTCCCTCCTGTTTGCAATACGAACCACCATGCCTATGCGCACATATCCTAATGAAAAACGCTATCCTTAGCATTCGTTCAAACACGCTCTAGAGCGTGTTTCTAGAAAAATAAATGCGCGCCAGTTCTGTAATCTCTGCGCGGGCACTTGTAGCCTCTATTACTTCCTTACACAAATGTTCATACTCCTCTATCGGCGCTATCACTGTCAGCACAACATCCGCTTCATAAACACAGTCCTCTGTCTTCACATTTCTGGCCGCAAGCAGATACTGAAGCTTTCCCACTGAATTGTAGTCAGTCCGAATCATGAATTTGACGCCAAAATGCTGTCGGGATGTGACACATTTTTCAAGCGCTTCCTTTAAAACGCCTGAGTATGCACGCACAAGACCACCTGTTCCCAAAAGTGTACCGCCAAAATACCTTGTAACCACTGCTGCAGCATTTCGGATTCCGCTCCCAAGCAATACCTCGAGCATCGGTCTCCCCGCTGTCCCGCCCGGTTCACCATCATCGCTGCTCCTTGTTATCTGCGCCCTGCTTCCTATCACAAATGCCGAGCAGTTGTGTCTGGCATCATAGTACTTTTTCTTCATCTCCTCTATAAATGCCTCCGCCTCCGCCTCACTTGCCACAGGACGGACTGTTGCAATAAAACGCGACTTCTTTTCGACAATCTCCGCCTCCGCACCTTGTGTCAGCATCACAAACGCTTCATAATCCTGATTATTTGAATCCTTTTCCATATTCCACCTCATTTCTGCACGATTATATCATAAACCTGTATGAAACGCAAAATATATGTGCAAAATATTAAAATATATGCTTAAATAACGCAAATAATATTTGCTTTTCCTATAATAATTAATGTTACAATTCACACCAACGCCAGTTTTCATCAGCTTATAAGTTAATGAGGTGTGAATTATAACAGATTTTGCACA
>JAIECJ010000034.1 GCA_029068555.1 Lachnospiraceae bacterium | reverse complement strand
CTCGAATAAATTTATGGAATAATCTATTTATTTTTGCTATAATATTTTATGCGGTTAACATAGATTCAACCGTCATCCTACATCATGAGTTATGGGGGAACATCATGGTTTTTAGCAGCTTACTATTTATATTTGTATTTTTGCCGGTCTTTCTGGTTTTATATTATATACTACCCGCAAAAAGCCGCAACTTTCTTCTGCTGACAGGAAGTATTTTGTTTTACAGCTTTGGCGAGCCTTATTACCTTTTTCTCATATTCTGTTCCATTATCGTCAACTTTCTGATTGGACTGGGAATTGAGCATTTCAAGGGCAGGAACTTTGAAAAAAAAGTATTACTCATCTTGTCCTTGGTATATAACTTTGGTTTTTTACTTTTTTTTAAATACACCAATTTTTTTATAGAAAATATCAACGCGCTCCTTCGGCTTCTGGACATTCACTGGCGATTCTATACGCTTAACATAACACTGCCGCTCGGAATCAGCTTTTACACGTTTCAGATCGTGTCCTACGTCATAGATGTGTACCTTGAAAAAATCGAAGCTGACAAATCACTTGTCAGCCTCGGTGCATATCTCTGCATGTTTCCACAGCTTATCGCCGGTCCGATTGTCGTGTACTCCGATATCCGTGACGCCTTAAAAGAAAGAACGATTTCCGCTGCTGGTCTTGACAATGGGCTCAAGACTTTTATTATAGGGCTTGGTTACAAGGTTATTATCGCAAACCGCATTGGTACTTTGTGGAACGAAGTATGCACTATCGGATTTGAGAGTATCTCCACCCCACTGGCGTGGCTTGGCGCTTTCGCTTATTCTATGCAGCTGTATTTTGACTTTTGCGGGTATTCCATGATGGCTGTCGGTCTGGGTGAAATGCTCGGTTTCGATATGCCTGCAAACTTCCGCCATCCGTATATGGCACGGAGCGTCACAGACTTCTGGAGAAGATGGCACATTACACTCGGTGCATGGTTTCGGGAGTATGTCTATATTCCACTTGGCGGTAACCGCAGGGGAAAATCCCGCATGATGATAAATCTGTTTGTTGTATGGTTTCTTGTTGGTTTCTGGCATGGCGCAGCATGGAATTTCATCCTCTGGGGACTTTTTATATTTATGCTGTTGATTATAGAAAAAAATCTGACGTTGCGGTGGCTCAATGCTGACAACATATTTGCAAAGCTTTTTTCCCACATATATATGTGCTTTTACATCCTTGTAAGCTGGACGCTCTTTGCAATCAGTGATTTTCATGATCTCGGTATATATCTGACGCGTCTGTTTCCTTTCGTTGAAACAGGCAGGAATATTAATTTCTCTGATTTTACTGGATATGCTGCTACCTATGCACCACTGCTTATCGCCAGCATTGTATTTGCTACTGATTATCCCGAAAAGCTGTTTGACAGACTTCGCGGCAGGTTTTTGGGAATTGTCATATCACTTGTTATTTTTTGGTTCTCTGTATATTATTTATCCATCGGAATCAATAATCCTTTTTTGTACTTCAGATATTGATTTGCATTATTGATTTCCTTGTATGGCCGGAGTTGGGTGATGTCCAATACACGGTTACTGACAACATGGGAGGCTTGTCATGAAAAACATCAAAAACTATACCTTAATCTTTTTAATTATACTGTCCGCCGTTGCATTCAGTATTCTTGGACACTACTGGAATATCCAGTATTACCAAAGCGAAAATACTTACACATTGTCTGCTCCTCCACTGGCAACTGCCATGAAGGGAATACATGATAAATTATACTTTGCTGACTATTCCAGTTTTTTCGCCGGTTATGCGGTAAACAATCTGAATATACTGGCCGCATCCGCATCTGTTGAACCAGAGACAGAGATTAGCCCGCAGTTTTCTTCAGACATTGCAGCAGGCATTCTGGAATTGCCAGCCGAAAAAAATGCACAGACTGCCATCCTGCCAGATAAACCACAGACCTATGATTTTACTACTGCAACGGACGAATACTTTCAGGATGCCTGCTTTATCGGTGATTCCCGTACCGTTGGCATCAGCGCATATTCTGGGATTGAGAACGCAGTTTTTCTGTGCAAAACCTCACTTTCCATTTATGATTACGAAAAACCCAAAGTAACTTATAATGATGAGAAAAAATCTGTACGCGATGTCCTTACAGAGCAACAGTTTGGTAAAATCTACCTGATGGTCGGCATCAATGAATGCGGAACCGGAACCGCACAAAGCTTTTTTGAGCATTACCGGGATGTTGTAAATGATATCCGTAAACTTCAGCCTGATGCATTGATTTTCATTCAGGGCAACCTGTTTATTACTGAGCAGAAATCCAGTGAAGGCACAGCCATTACAAACGAAAACATTGCGGAAAGAAATGCACTCATTGCTACACTTGCCAATCAGAAAGACATTTTTTATATTGATATTAACGAAAGCAGTCTCTGTGAAGAAGGCGCCCTTGTACCAGACTATACATGGGATCAGGTGCATATCAAGGCGCAGTACTATCCAATCTGGAAAGATTTTTTACTCAATCATGCTATTATACAGCCCAAAAATGAGATGGAAGGCTGATGCCTTCCATCTCATTTTTTGACAACAGCTGCCAATTCAGCTCCTGAACTGTCAAGCTCTATTAAAATCATGTCCCCTGCCACTACCGCGTCTTCAAGTATCAGCCTTGCAGCAAGCGTTTCCACATATTTCTGGATGTATCTCTTTAACGGTCTTGCACCGTAAACGGGGTCATATCCGTTTTCCACGATAAAATGCTGTGCCTGTTCCGATATCTCTATCCCAAGTTCCTTGTCCGCGAGACGTTTATTAATATCCACAAGTATCAGGCTGATTATACCGCCTATGTTGTCCTTGGTAAGCGGCTTAAACAGGATTGTCTCATCTAGCCTGTTCAAAAACTCTGGTCTGAAATGTGCTCTGAGCTCTCCCATCGCCATATCCTGCGCTGATGCCTCGATATTGCCGTCGCTGTCAATTCCTTCAAGCAGATACTGTGCACCAATATTCGATGTCATAATCAGTATCGTATTTTTAAAGTCCACTGTCCTCCCCTGTGAGTCTGTGATACGTCCGTCATCAAGTACCTGCAGCAGGATATTAAATACATCTGGGTGTGCCTTCTCAACTTCATCAAACAGGACAACGCTGTACGGTTTTCGGCGCACTGCCTCTGTAAGCTGCCCGCCCTCATCATAGCCAACATATCCTGGAGGTGCGCCAATCAGCCTTGACACAGAATGTTTCTCCATGTATTCACTCATGTCGATACGCACCATGTTGGACTCATCATCAAAAAGCGATGCCGCAAGTGCTTTTGCAAGTTCTGTTTTCCCTACGCCGGTCGGTCCCAAAAACAAGAATGATCCGATTGGCTTGTCGGGGTCTTTGATACCTGCCTTGGAACGTATAATTGCCTCTGTCACCTTTGTCACACCCTCATCCTGTCCGATCACACGCTTGTGCAGCTCCTCGTCCAGATGCAGTGTCTTGTTTCGCTCGCTTTCATTAAGTTTAGAAACAGGGATTCCTGTCCAGCGCGAGATAATCTTTGCTATCTCGTCATCAGAAACGCTCTCATGCACCAGAGACATCTCTCTTGAACTTGCATTCTCCTCCTCGCGTTCCAGCTGTTTTTTCAATTCAGGAAGCTTACCGTAGCTTAATTCTGCTGCCTTCTCCAGATTTCCTTCGCGCTGCGCTATCTGTATCTGGTTGTTTAAATCCTCTATATCCTCTCTGAGTTTTGACAGTTTTTCCACACAGGCTTTCTCATTATCCCACTGTGCCTTGCGATTGTTAAAAATCTCCTTCTGCTCCGCAAGCTCTGACTGAAGCGCTGCAAGACGCTCACCGCTAAGTCTGTCCTCCTCCTTTTTGAGTGCTGCCACTTCTATCTCCATCTGCATCATCCTTCTCTGCAGTTCATCAAGCTCCGCCGGCATGGAGTCAAGTTCTGTCTTTATCATAGCGCATGCTTCATCCACAAGGTCTATCGCCTTATCCGGCAGAAACCGGTCTGTGATATAGCGGTTTGAAAGCACAGCAGCACTTACAAGGGCATTATCCATAATTTTAACACCGTGGAACACTTCGTAGCGTTCCTTTAATCCCCTAAGAATACTAATCGTGTCCTCAACCGTAGGTTCTGATACCATTACAGGCTGAAAACGTCTTTCCAGCGCAGGATCCTTCTCAATGTACTGTCTGTACTCATCCAGAGTCGTTGCACCGATACAATGCAGCTCACCCCTTGCAAGCATTGGTTTCAACATGTTTCCTGCATCCATAGCACCGTCTGTCTTACCTGCACCCACAATCGTGTGAAGTTCATCAATAAAGAGAATAATCTGTCCATCACTGTTCTTGACATCCTCAAGCACAGCCTTTAACCGCTCCTCAAACTCGCCTCTATATTTCGCACCGGCAACCAGCGCCCCCATATCGAGAGAAAAAATCTTTTTATCTTTTAGCCCCTGTGGGACATCGCCCCGTACAATGCGTTGTGCGAGTCCTTCCACAACCGCAGTCTTACCTACGCCAGGTTCCCCGATTAGTACAGGATTGTTTTTCGTTTTTCTGGAAAGAATGCGGATGATGTTTCGAATTTCATTATCCCTGCCAATTACAGGATCAAGTTTCTGATTCCGCGCTTTCTCCACCAAATCCTGTCCATATTTCTCAAGCGTGTCATAAGTTGCCTCCGGATTATCGCTTGTGACTCTCTGGTTGCCTCTCACTTCCGACAATGTCTTTAAAAACCGCTCCCTTGTAATGCCGTACTCTCTGAAAATCTCTTTGATTTCCTTATTTGGGTTCTGTAGCAGAGAAAGAAACAAATGCTCAACAGATACATACTCGTCTCCCATGCGTTTTGCTTCATCCTCAGCACTGATTAGCACCTTATTCAGATGCTGCCCAACATATGGCTGCCCGCCCTGCACCTTGACTCGTTTCTCAAGCGCCTTCTCGGCCCTGTCAACAAAGTAATCTTTATTTATCTCCATCTTTTCTATAAGCTTCAGGATAAGGCTGTCATCAATCGTCAGAAGCGCATACAGCAGATGTTCTTGTTCCAATTCCTGATTTCCATACTCCATAGCAATCTTTTCACAGCTGTTGACTGCTTCAATTGATTTTTGCGTAAATCTTTGAATATTCATAATCTACCTCCTTTACAATAATCGTTCTCTTGATTTATCTTTGTTTTATCTGTTCTATACTTAATATAACACTGTTTTTTTATTTGTCAATTTAGTTTACACTTTTATTACAATTTTTATTTCATTTTAAGAAATGTGCGCATAAATCTGGCAAATCTAACCATCTTTTCTCATCAATTATAAACATTAGCAAATAATTTCAATAAATACAATAAATTTTCACTTTCATTCTACCGATATTATTAAATATGTGATAAAATATAATTATCATTGACTGGTGTCGACACAGTCTGCACACTTGTCATATTTATAGTAAGCACAGATTACATTTGCGCTTACTCGCGCCAGCCACATGCCGCAATGCGGCTAAGTTCTTTATGTGGTCGTGTGCATCAATTATAGTAAGGCGGCCATGCGGTCTGAAATGATTCAGGTGACTGTTCACACCTACGCCAAAGTAGTGTGAATCATGCGCCAAAATGTTTGCCTTTTAGCATTTTGTGTGCAAAATCTGTTATAATTCACACCTCAATAACTTATAAGCTGATGAAAACTGGCG
>JAIECJ010000033.1 GCA_029068555.1 Lachnospiraceae bacterium | reverse complement strand
GTACCCAATCGATTCCCGGATAAAGCTCTCCTGTCCGAATAAAAAACTCCACTGCTTTCATCCCACTTTCCATATCCGAGATAGCATGAATTTTTGGAATCAGGGACTGACCGCCGCTCAGAAGTTCTGTCCATACACTCTTGTCAGAATAATCAAATTCCACTATCTGCGCATCAGTAGAAGCGTAATCTGGATTGTATGAAAAAATATATTCGTCCTTCTTGCCATTTTCGTAAAGCCTGAAGCGGCCCAAATACAGCCATTCCCCATCTGAGAGCACTTCCATCCAGTCGCTTTCTCCATCAGGGTCTAAAAACAAACAGACATTGATACCTTTATAAACTTCCTTTAATATTTTAGAGACGATCTTCGGTGTAATTTCATCTTCGGTGTATGCCACTCTGGAATTAAAATAATCAATATATTTTACTGCGACCGCATTCGGATCAAATGAGGGAACCGTTTCTTGTTTAGGAATAATTTCAGGTTTCACAAGCCATCTCTCCTTATATTTTCCGCAAATTCGAGTTTATATATTTAGTTATAACATATGTGTCTGCTACTTGCAATGTATATTTACAGGCTCGTTTTCAGTGGGTACACAAATCCGAAAAGGGAGTATAATTTTTGTACTTATCAAAAAAGATAAAATTCAATGTTAATGACCTTTAATGTCCATATAATAGCAAATTTATGCAAATATCCGTCTTTGCATAAACTTGCCGTGTGAAATCTTTAATTATACACAAAGCTTTTTCTTATCATAGCAAATAGCAAAATGTTTGAACTTCACACATATTATGATTCAAAAGATGATATATGAAGCTAACTAAAAAAGAGGGAATGTTTCACGTGAAACATTCCTCTTTCAAAAGTACTTTTAATCATGAACACTTACTACACCATTCCTTATACAAAATACAGCAGCCTGAGTCCTGTCTGTGCAATCAATTTTTCTAAATATATTTGATAAATGATTTTTAACAGTACGCTCACTAATACGAAGAATACTACCAATATCTTTATTAAAATGACCTACTGCCACTAACTTCAAAACTTCTAATTCTCTACTTGATAAAGATTCTAGTTTTTCTTTATCAATATCTTTTGCAATTAACTTAGAATTTAACAAAGGTATCATACTAGGCTGAAAGTATTTTTCATCACAATATACTGAACGTATCGCTCTTATCAACTCTCTGGAACCTGAATCCTTCAATATATATCCTTCAACGCCCATATCAATTACTTTTACAAGATATTCAATCTCATTATGCACTGTTAGCATTAAAACCTTTGGACGACTTTTCCTCTTATTTAACACTTTTAAAGTTTCTATTCCATCCATATCTGGCATATTAATATCCAAAAGAATAATATCAGGTTTCGCCGATCGAAGCTTATATATACAGTCCGAACCATCATTTGATTCTTCGACTACTTTGATTTCTTCATCAAGCTCTATCAATTTAGCCAATCCCTCCCGAACCATCTTATGATCATCCACTATCATTACACGAATCATTTATCCTCCTAACTTTTAATAATTTAATATGCCATCACTACTACTTTGCGCGCAGCATATAATCTTCTTTAGCAACATATTATTTCATACGTTGCATCACAATAGTTACATAACAACAAATCAATATACAAAAGCCTAATTCAAAAGTTTTAACCATATAAGTATCAAAAGCAAAATACTAAAATTATACTATATTTTTTTCAGATGCTATTTCTAAACTGTTCCCTATTACCTATATTCAAAAATAAAATTCAAACAGGTATCTGTATATTTAAAACTGTACCAGAGGAATTTGATAAAATTTCTATCTCTCCCAATAGGGACTCTATTTTTTCACGAATAAACTGTAATCCAAAATGATTATTCTGCCTATTTAAAGAGTTTGCCAATTTATTTTCAAAACCTACACCATCATCAAATACACAGACTTTTATATAAGATCCATGATTTTTCACCGAAATTGCAACATTTTCTGCCTTAGAATGCTTCAATATATTCCGACAACATTCACATATAATCCGATAAATTGACACTGCCGTTACACCATCCGATGTATCAATATCATCAATATCAAACTCAATATTTAAATCTGGATTATATTCCAACAACCTATCATGCAAATGTTCAAATGCAGCACTCCACCCAATATCGTCGAATAAAATTGGGCGCAAATCATATATTGTTTCCCGCATATCACCAATAATATTTTTTATTTGCCTTCTTGCCGACAATACTTCAAGTTTTGCCTGCGTCATATCATTGTCCATATAATAAAGTATCATTTCCAGCTGCTGTGATAAATGAACCATATCCTGAACTGTAGTATCATGCAGTTCTTCAGCTATCCGCCTTCTCTCTGTCTCCTGCATTCTTAAAATATCTTTCCCTCTCATACTTACACTCCAAATATTTTTATATTATTGGATCCTTCGTAGGAATTCCAGCTTTTCTCGGATACTTTTTTGGTGTAGCATTTACTTTCCGAATTACAAACAAATTTCTATAAATATCAGAACAAGGGAGTAAAAATTCCTCCTGATGATATACTTCACCACCGAGAACATCAATTGCTTTTTTCGCAAACTGTATTTCCTTGGTAACCTTCTCCGATTTATATGAAACAAAAAATCCGCCGGCTTTCACATAAGGGAGACAGTATTCAGACAAAGTTGAAAGATTTGCAACTGCACGTGATACACAGATATCAAACTTTTCGCGAAGTAAATCAGGCTTGGCAAAATCTTCGGCCCTTCCATGTATTGCACTAATTTTTTCCAGTCCAAGCTTTTCTATCACTTCTCTTAAAAAATTAACACGTTTTCCCAATGAATCCAACAGAGTAATTGTTAAATTGGGATATACAATTTTTAAAGGGATACCAGGAAATCCCGCTCCAGTTCCAACATCAATGAGTGCCTGTTCCTTTGAACAGTCCATAACTTTGCACAAAGAAATACTGTCAATAAAATGTTTCATACAAACTTCTTCAAAATTAGTAATAGTAGTCAAATTCATAAAACTGTTCCACTCAATCAGCAACTCATAATATTTCATAAATTGTTCTATTTGACTAGATACAAGCTCCATTCCCAATTCCCCTACTGCCCTTTGAAATATACTTAAATCATATTGTTCTAAATTCATATCACCCTCCATGCTCCTGCCAAAGCAACTTTTCTCTGTAAACTAATTCATATGTAATACATTAAATATTACATATTATAATATTATATTTTCATCAATTTCTGCTTAGACTTTCAAGATAAACCAAAAGGACAGAAATATCTGCCGGCGATACACCACTAATACGGGATGCCTGACCTACAGATACAGGTTTAAATTTCGTTAATTTCTGCCTTGCCTCAAGTCTTAAATTTTTAATATCTGCATAATCAATATCAGCAGGTATTTTCCTTTTTTCTATCCTTTTAAATTGTTCAACCTGCTTTAACTGCCGCTTAATATATCCATCATACTTAATATTAATATTAATCTGCTCAATGACATCATCTGGAAGTTCTGGTCTGTCCTTGTCAATATCAGCAATTGATTCATATGAAAGTTCTGGTCTGCTGACAAGCTCAGCCAATGTCGCCGCTGTCTTTAATCCTGAACTTCCCTTTCCTTCCAAAAACTCTTGTATTTCCCTGTTTGCACCGACTTTTATCCTATGCAGCCGCTCAATCTCCTGCCTAATCATTTCCTCTTTCCTGCATACATAGTCATACTGTTCTTTTGTCACAAGACCTGCCTCATATCCTATTTTCCGAAGACGCAGATCCGCATTGTCCTGACGCAGTAAAAGTCTATATTCCGCACGTGAAGTCATCATACGATATGGCTCGAAATTCTCTTTTGTAACCAAGTCATCAATCAGAACACCTATATACGCCTGAGAACGATCAAGCACAATCTGATCCTTTCCCTTTATGAAAAGCGCCGCATTCATTCCAGCAATCAACCCCTGTGCAGCCGCTTCCTCATAACCACTGCTTCCATTAAATTGACCTGCACTAAACAATCCTAATATATTTTTAAATTCCAAAGTCGGATAAAGCTGATCAGGATTCATACAGTCATACTCAATTGCATACGCATTTCTCACTATTTTACAATTTTCCAAACCCGGTACCGTTCTATACATCGCAAGCTGAACATCCTCCGGAAGGGACGAACTCATCCCGCCAACATACATTTCATTTGTATGAATCCCCTCAGGTTCGACAAACACCTGGTGCCGCTCCTTGTCAGCAAATTTGACAACCTTGTCCTCAATTGACGGACAATATCTGGGACCTGTTCCTTCAATAACTCCGGCATAAATCGGTGAACGGTCAAGATTGGCGCGTATAATATTATGTGTTTTCTCATTTGTATAAGTAAGCCAGCAGGAAACCTGATCAATCTGTACACTTTCCGGATTTGTAGAAAAGGAAAACGGAACAATCTTTTCATCCCCGAACTGTTCCTCCATCTTATCAAAATCAAGAGAACGCTTATCCATTCTTGCAGGTGTACCTGTCTTAAACCGGCGCATCTCCACTCCAAGCGATTGCAGACTGTCAGTTAAAAAATTTGCAGACTGTAATCCATTTGGCCCTGTATGCGTTATCGCCTCACCACATAGACATCTTGCTTTCAAGTAAGTACCTGTACAAAGTACCACTGCCTTTGCTTCATATACTGCTCCGGTAAATGTTTTTACGCCCACAATTTTCTTCGTATAAAGTGCTTTTATATCCACAAGCTCCTCCGTCAGAAGCTCGACCACTTCCGCCTGTTTGATTGTCAGGTGATCCTGATTTTCCAGCACATTTCTCATAGCCCTGGAATATTCTGCCTTATCAGCCTGCGCACGCAGTGAATGAACTGCCGGCCCTTTCGATACATTAAGCATCTTTGACTGAATAAACGTATTGTCAATCACTTTACCCATCTCACCGCCGAGCGCATCCAGCTCTCTCACAAGATGTCCCTTTGAAGAACCACCAATATTGGGATTACATGGCATAAGCGCAATACTATCTACACTCACCGTAAATATGACCGTCTCCAATCCCATTCGCGCACATGCCAGCGCTGCCTCACATCCCGCATGACCGGCACCCACCACACATACATCCACTTTTTCCCGAATTTCCGGCATCTTTAACACCTCCCACATCATAAAATAAGTGTTATTATATCAATAATTCTTTCTTACCAATTTCCTGCAAATTTATAAAAAACAAATACAAATCCCGGGTTTCTCGATATTTTCTCATACTATTTCCCCATACAAAATTTACCAAAAATTTCATTAACCAAGTCATCATCAACTTCCTCGCCAATAATTTTTCCAAGTGAAGCATATGCACTCATCAAATCAATGGAATAAAAATCCTCTGGCATATGGTCAGCTAGACTATTCAAAACCATCTGCATGCTTTCACATGCTTCTGCCAATGCTTCCTTATGCCTCTGATTTGTAATATAAATTTCATCATTTACAGCAATGTTTCCGTGAAAAAACATATCCTTTATCGTATTTTCAAATTCATCTATTCCTGTTTTTTCTTTTGTAGAAGTCCTGATAAAACGAACAATGCCGCTACTTAATGACATATCTGTCATTTTTTTTGCAATATCCTCCTCACCGACATTTTGATCTAAATCTGATTTATTTAAAAGAACAATTACCTTTTTACCTGCAATCAGTTTCATTATCTCATCATCATTTTCATCCAGATGGCAGGAAGCATCTACTACATAAATTATCAAATCTGCATTTCCGGCATATTTCTTTGTTCTTTCAACACCAATTCTCTCAACCTCATCATTGGTATCTCGGATTCCAGCAGTATCAATAATATTCAGTCCAATGCCATGAAGCTTTATGGACTCTTCCAAAATATCTCTTGTCGTACCGGCAATACTGGTAACAATCGCCTTATCCTCCCCAACAAGTATATTGAGCAGGGAAGACTTCCCCACATTTGGTTTTCCGACAATAACTGTATTAATGCCATCTTTTAACATTTTTCCATTATCTGCATTGTCAACCAGCTTTTTTATGTCATTGTAAATTCTAACCGACTTTTCCTCAAGTTTTTCAGTATACCCCACAAGACTGATATGTTCTGGGTCATCAAGCGCTGACTCTATAAAGGCAATTTCATACAAAATCTCATCGCGAAGAGAATGAACCTTATCCGACACTGAACCTTTTAACTGTCTCACAGAAGACTTTAACGCAAATTCATTTTTTGAATGAATCAGATCCATAACAGCTTCCGCTCTGGACAAATCAATTCTGCCGTTCAGAAACGCCCGCTTCGTAAACTCTCCTGGTTCGGCTAGCCTGCATCCATTTCTTAGAACCACATCCAGTATTTTACTCATTACAAAAATACCGCCATGACAATCTATCTCTACAGTATCTTCCTTTGTGTAAGTATTCGGAGCCTTCATCACGGCAACCATCACTTCATCAATCAACTCATCTCCATCATATATCAATCCATAATGAATCGTATGACTGTCAACATCTGAAAGCTTCTTTTTATTGTTTTTGGAACGGTATACTCTGTCCGCTGTTTCCAAAGCATTCTCTCCGCTTATCCTGATAATTCCAATTCCCGAATCACTAACTGCTGTGGCAATCGCTGCAATGGTATCTGTCTTCATTGATAGATTCCTCCTGATTTTTGCACTGTTATTTTCAATTACCTGTCTATTCATGTACATGAAAATGAACCTTGAAACTTCAAGGTTCATTCTATCATAACCGATTAGTCCTGTTCAACTGCTTCTGCCGCATTTTCTGTATTGTCGCGATTGTAGTTTTTATTTCTGTCTCTGTTATAATCCCTATTATAATTTCTGTTACCATTATAACCTCTGTTACCACGGTAACTTCTGCTATCTCCATAACCACTGTCCCTTTTTGGAGTTACTACAACACGCCTGAACGGTTCGTCACCTTCACTGTGCGTTGTGACATATCTGTCATTTTGAAGAGCTGAGTGAATAATCCTTCTCTCATATGGATTCATTGGTTCTAGTGATACTGGTCTTCTTGTTCTCTTTACTTTGTAGGAAATGTTCTTTGCAAGATTCTCAAGTGTCTCTTTACGTCTTTGTCTGTAATTTTCCGTATCAACCTTGACCTTTATATACTCAGTTGTACCTTTATTAATCACAAGTGATATCAAATACTGAAGGGAATCAAGAGTCTGTCCTCTTTTCCCAATCAGAACACCCATCTCATCTCCGCTGAGCTCCACTTCAAGGGAACGCAAAGAATCATTATATTTAGCTGATATCTCCACAACAATTCCCATGGCCGCAAAAACATCTGACAAAAACTTCCTGGATACAGCTTCCACATCCACATCTTCAATATCTGCAGCTGCTGCTTTGACACTGGCTATAATCGGTGTCTCAGAAAGCTTCACAGGTTCAATTATCTCTTTATTTTCCTCCCTAACCCTTGCCTTAATCACTGTGGGTTTTGCACCGAATCCGAGAATACCGGCCTTTCCCTCATCAACCACTTCATAGTCAAGCTTGTCACTCGGTATTGAAAAATGTCTGCATGCCTCAGTAATGGCATCATTCTTCGTTTTACCTCTAAACTCTATATAATCCATTTCCATTTCCCCCATTTCCCATAGCTATCTTATTGAAAAATACTATTTCCTGTACATTAACCTCCATGCATTTGCCAGATTCCCGCGAATCTATGCCATTGCACAAATTTATCATGTGAAATAATTTATTTCACACTATTTTCTTTCATTATACTGTTTCACCATATTTGCTTTTGATGCAAGACTTCCAGGCTTTGCATTTTTATTATAATACTCTGTTGATTTCCTGATATCCTCCGCTTTTTCCTCATCTGTTCTGGCAGATTTTTTTGCTGAAGTATTTTGATAAGAAGTCTTAGAAGAAATATTTTTTGTGTTTGTCCTTGCTGCAGCCTGAAGTTTTGCCGGATCAATACCTTGCTTTTTTAATTTCTCCTTATACTTCTCAACATTTTTTTCAATTTCCGCATCCACATCCATACCGTCAATATGCTTGTTAATTGCTACCTGCTGAATACTTCGCACAACTGCACCTATAACCCAGTACAGACCCATACCTGCCGGAAGTGTGAGACAAAACCACGCAGACATAATAGGCATTACTGTATTCATTGTCTTCATAGACTGCTGCATCGCTTCTGCCGTATCACTTGTAGGCTGTTTCTTCTTATCTTTATTATCAGCTGCAGCAGCCTGTGGCATCAGTTTATAATTAATCCACTGTGTGACAGCAGCAAGCACAGGAATCGCGGCTGCACCGATAACAAGAAGCATATTTCCGGCAGCCATGGCAGTTTTTATCGTATCCATAGGAGAATTTCCTATATTCAGACCAAGAAAATTATTATAGGTATCTATTAATCCCTTTTCTGCTCCATTTGTCAGAATAAGGCTTCCATTATAGGTAAGGTCAGCAAGTCCAAATTTCTCGGATATATCCGCCATATCCACAGTAGACAGTTTATTCAGGGTATCAATAATGGCGTTTCTCTCATTAATCCCAAAATTTTTTGTAAAAGCCATGGCTGCAGATAATGCCTTAATTGTCTCAACACCATCAGATGCCTGCATAATCTTGTCCGCCAACACACCAAAAGCCTCACCTATCTTTGTGACATAGGCAGGCATGGCATAGATTACACGATAAAGTGCAAGAAGAATCGGCATCTGTATCAAAAGCTGCACACAACTGCCCGTAGGAGACACGCCATATTTAGCGTAAACTGCCTTTGTCTCCTGATTCAGCGCCATCATGGACGCCTGATCCTGTTTTCCCTTATACTTTGCCTGTATTGCCTGTATCTCAGGATTCATCCGCGCTGAAAGCTTGGAAAATTTTTGCTGCTTAATGGTAAGCGGCATCAAAAGTAAATAAATAACAATTGTAAATAAAATAATAGATAAACCGATATTTGGAATGCCAATCAAATTAAGAAACTCGAAAATGCAATTCATTATTAAACCCAAAAGCTTAACAATATACATAAATATCGGAGTTGAATTCTGCGTTAACAGCATCAAATCCATTTCACTCCTCCTAAATTAAAACTTATAAAAAGTTTTTATTCTCTTTTTTTCCTTATTATCATAATTAATAGAAGGAACGGGATCATACCCTCCCTTTGAAAAAGGATTGCATCGAAGTATTCTCCATATACAAAGCAATCCGCCCTTCACAGCGCCATACTGTTCTACCGCTTCCAGTCCATATTGTGAACATGACGGAAAGTAGGGACATTTTGTAGACTTCAACGGCGATAAATATTTCCTATACAAATTTATAAATAAAATAAATATTTTTTTCATAAAAATAACTCATTCCTGTCAAAATCTGCGAATTTGCGCCAAACACAAATTTGCGTGTAAAAATTCATTTTTCACACTAGCTTTTTTTCAAGCGCCCCTTCATTTTCTTAATGAAAACTCTGTCTGCCATTCAATATTTTATGAAGCCTTGATACATGAAGCAGTGCACTTTCTATCTCTGAATATTTCGCATCCTTTGCACTGATTCTTGCGACAACCACTATGTCCAAGCCACAGCAAAACATGTCCTCATGCAGTCTGTAGCTTTCTCTTACCAACCTGGTAAGACGATGTCTTATAACACTGTTTCCAACCTTTTTGCTAACTGAAATCCCAAGTCTGTTTTTATCTAATCCATTTTCTAATACATACATCACAATATACTTATTCGCAAAACTCTTTTTTTTGCTGTAAACATTCTTAAAATCTCTGTTGCTCTTTAATGATTCCGAAAATTTCATTATAGTATAGTCCTCTGTCATTCAGGATCTGTACAATCAAGACTTGTACATAGAAAAAAAGGTCACAAATATGTGACCTGTAAACTATGCAGATAATCTCTTTCTTCCTTTTGCACGTCTTGCAGCTAAAACTTTTCTTCCGCCCGGTGTGCTCATTCTGGCTCTAAAACCGTGAACCTTGCTTCTCTGTCTTTTCTTTGGCTGATATGTCATTTTCATATTCGAAACACCTCCTTCTCAATTACCTATACATAGGAACATGCCTGCCAGGCAGTCTCCTACAAATTCCAATCAAAAATCATATTATGATGTAAACGATATACTGCTAATATCTGTCAAGTATTAGAAAATATCATAACGATTATATAATATAAGAATATTGAAGTCAAGAAAAATAATCATAAAATTGTTCGCCAAATGTACCATTCACACGATTTCCACAAGAAAAACAATTCAATCCACACAATAACCAATTTATCCACAAATTGTGGTTAACTTGTGGATATCTCGTTGAAAAAAATAGAATAAAAGAAGCTCTCTTTTCTGTAAGCCATGAAAAATCAATGTGGATGATGTATATAACTATTTACAAGAATATCCACAAATCTGTGGATATTCTTGTTTTAAAGTGTGTAAATATGAGCTTTTCCACAGTTTTCCAGATTAGTTATCCACATTATCAACAATTTTTTGGGGATTACGTGAATAAACTCCTTAAAATTAAAAATTTTATTCACATTTGTTTGATTTTTTCCCCGTTTTGCGTTACTATTAGAGTGTATGAGTTTGTTTTTATTAAATTATTTAGGGGTATGGCATGAATACAATAAATGACAGATGGAATGAAATAAAGGAAATCATCAGAGATGAATACGATTTGACGGCTATTTCATTCAATAGCTGGATTAAACCATTACAGTTCTTTAAAGTTGAGGACAATATTGTAACGATTCTGATTCCGGAAGAACAGGCGCCTTTATTAAAATACATCGAAAAGAATTATTACTTCTATTTTAAAGCAACAATATCTGAACTGATGAATGAGGAATATGACGTTGTTTTTATTACAGAAGACGAGGCAAAAAAATATAATAAGGCAGCCACCGATGATTCATCCAAATCAAAAAAAAGCATGAACAATCTCCGCTATGAAACTGCCAATCTGAACAACAAATATAAATTTGATACTTTTGTTGTTGGAAGCAACAATAAATTTGCCCATTCCGCTGCTCTTGCCGTGGCGGAATCACCAGGTGAAGCCTACAATCCGCTTTATATCTACGGCGGCGCTGGTCTTGGAAAGACACACCTAATGCATTCAATCGGTCATTTTGTGCTGGAACAAAATCAAAACATGAAAGTTTTGTATGTAACCTCCGAACAATTTACCAATGAGGTTATCGAATCCATTCGAAGCGGTAATGCTGCCGCTATGACAAAGCTGCGCGACAAATACAGAACGGTTGATGTTCTGTTGATTGATGACGTACAATTTATAATAGGAAAGGAGTCAACCCAGGAAGAATTTTTCCACACGTTTAATGTACTCCATTCCGCAGGAAAACAGATTATCCTGTCATCAGATAAACCCCCGAAAGAGATGGAGACTTTAGAAGAACGTTTCCGTTCACGTTTTGAGTGGGGACTGATTGCCGATATCCAGCCGCCGGACTACGAAACCCGTATGGCTATTCTACGAAAAAACGCAGAGACATACGACAAGGAAATTGACGACGAAATCATACAGTATATAGCGACAAACATTAAATCTAATATCCGTGAACTCGAGGGTGCTCTGAACAAAGTTATGGCAAACGCAAGACTTAATAAACAAGAGCTGACACTTGCCCTTGCCGAAGATGCATTGAAAGATGTTATCTATCCGGATCAGATACGGGAAGTGACCCCATCTCTCATTATTGATGTCGTGTCAGACCATTTTAATGTATCGAAGGAAAACATTACTTCCAAAAAACGTAACTCGGAATATGTTCTTCCAAGGCAGATTATCATGTACCTGTGCCGTATCCTGACCGATACTTCCCTACAGACCATCGCATCTCTTTTGAGCAAAAAGGATCATACTACGGTCATTCATGGTGTGGAAAAAATTGAGGAAAAAATAAAGACAGATGAGGATTTAAGAAATAAGATTGATATTATTAAGAAAAAAATATCACCTTCATAAAATTTAAATACCATAATGGTTGTGAATTACTTTGAATAACTTCATAATAATTATAATAGTTATCCACAGGATATTTTAAATACTTTATGCCAGTTTATAAGGAAAAATAATATTATTCACATTTCCACTCCTATTACTACGAATATTAAGAATTATTATTTATATATTTATTTTTTTTCAAAACCAGTCGTATTTTCAATCATGCACGTTGATAGATTTTACAGCGAAGGGAGTTATACACATGAAAATAATATGTTCAAAATCAAATCTATTAAATGGTGTTAACACTGTTGCAAAAGCTGTACCAAGTAAAACTACAATGTCTATACTTGAGTGTATCCTTATTGATACTACAAAAGGTGAAATTACACTCACTGCAAATGACATGGAATTAGGAATCGAGACAATAATAGAAGGTGAAATTATAGAGAAAGGGATTATTGCACTGGATGCAAAAATATTTCTTGAAATGGTAAGAAAACTTCCCGATAATGATATTACAATAGAAACAGATCCTTCTTATAAAACAACCATCACCTGCGAAAAGGCCAAGTTTAACATTGTGGGAAAATCAGGTGAAGATTTTTCATATCTGCCCCAGATTGAACGGTCTGAATCAATCTGTCTTTCACAGTTTAGTCTCAAGGAAGCAGTCAGGCAGACAATCTTTTCCATTGCAGACAACGGAACAAACAAAATCCTGACAGGTGAATTATTTGAGATAAAGGAAAATATTTTAAAAATAGTTTCTTCTGACGGGCTTCGTATATCACTTAGACGCATTAACCTGAAAAATTCTTATCCATCCAGAAAAGTGATTGTTCCAGGAAAGACTTTGAATGAGGTCAGCAAAATCCTGCCTGGTGATGTAGATAAAGATGTGAACATATTTTTCACGGATAAGCATATTTTATTTGAGTTTGAACAGACAACAGTTGTATCAAGACTGATAGAGGGAGATTATCTGAAGATAGACAATATTCTCTCTGCTGATTATGAAACGAAGGTGAAAATCAATAAAAAAGAATTTCAGAGCTGTATAGACCGTTCAACCCTTCTCGTAAAAGAGGGTGAAAAGAAACCTCTTATCTTGAACATACTGGATGAAGTGATGGAACTGAAAATGAATTCCGTTGTGGGAAGCCTGAACGAAGAAATTGATATTACAAAAATGGGAAAAGACTTGATGATTGGTTTTGATCCGAAATTTTTAATTGATGCGTTGAAGGTTATTGATGATGAGGAAGTGGAGATAAAGCTTCTTAATTCAAAATCACCTTGTTTTATCAAAGATGATGAGGAGAATTACACCTATCTGATTCTTCCTGTAACGTTTAATTCTTCTAATTAATGCATGCGACAAAGGGGGATTGTGATGGAAGAGGTAAGAATCAGGGATAATTTTATTAAGCTTGGGCAGGCGCTGAAGCTTGCCGGTCTTGTGGAGTCGGGCGTTGATGCCAAAATGGTAATTCAGGGCGGTCATGTAAAAGTGAATGGTCATGTGGAGACCCAAAGGGGAAAAAAGCTTGTTGATAATGATGAGGTCAGTTATGAAGACAGCACTTTTGTTATCAGGGCAGAGCGCTGAATGCATATATGTAAGTCTTTTCATGGAATGAGAGTTATGGAATGATTATTAAATCGCTGGAACTTGAGAATTTTAGGAATTATGACACGCTTTCAATGGAATTTGACAGTGGGACAAACATACTTTATGGTGATAATGCGCAGGGAAAGACAAATATCCTTGAGGCTATTTATCTGTCGGCGACGACCAAATCCCACAAAGGAAGCAGGGATAAAGATATTGTCAATTTTGCTGCCGATGAGGCGCATATTCGTACTTATGTGGTAAAAGACGGGCTTGAGAACCGTGTAGATATGCATCTTAGGAAGAGCAAATCAAAAGGAATTGCCATCAATGGGCAAAAGATAAAAAAGGCTGCCGATTTGTTAGGGCTTTTAAATGTTGTCTTTTTTTCGCCGGAGGATTTGTCCATTATCAAGAATGGTCCGGCAGAGAGGCGTCGTTTCGTTGATATGGAGCTCTGCCAGCTTGACAGCTTTTATCTGTATAATCTGAATAACTATAGTAAAATCGTAAACCAAAGAAATAAGCTTTTAAAAGAATTATTTATTCATCCGGAATTGAAGGACACGCTTTTTATATGGGATTCACAGCTTGTGTCATATGGAAGTAAGATTATAGAGCGCAGGAAAACATTTGTCAGTCAGTTGAATGAGATTATTTACGACATACATCTGAAGCTTTCCGGAGGCAGGGAAGAACTTAAGATTGTTTATGAACCTGATGTCCTGATGGAGGATTTCGAGAAAAAACTAGAGGGATGCCGTGAAAGGGACATCAAGACAAAACAAACTTCCATAGGACCGCACAGGGATGATTTTTCATTTCTGGCGGGGGATATTGATATCAGGAAATTTGGTTCGCAGGGACAACAGAGAACAGCTGCACTGTCATTGAAACTTGCAGAGATAGAACTTGTCAAGAAGATTACAAAGGATATTCCGCTTTTGCTGCTCGATGATGTGTTGTCGGAGCTTGACAACAACAGACAAAATTATCTTTTGAACAGTATTGGAGATATACAGACGATTATTACTTGTACAGGTCTGGAAGAATTTGTAAATAACAGGTTTGAAATCAATAAAGTTTTTCAGGTTTCGGAGGCAAGCGTTAAGAGTGTGCAGGGTTAATGAGAGTGCCAATATGTGGCATGAAGTTTAGGAATGGGAGGAAATGTATGAGTACTGAGTATGGAGCTGACCAGATTCAGATATTGGAAGGTCTTGAGGCCGTAAGGAAAAGACCAGGCATGTATATAGGCAGCACTTCATCAAGAGGTCTGCACCATTTGGTATATGAGATTGTCGACAATGCGGTAGATGAGGCGCTTGGTGGATATTGCGATACCATTGATGTCACTATCAATCCTGATAATTCCGTAACTGTTATTGATAATGGTCGCGGAATTCCTGTCGGAATTAACCAAAAGGCGGGAATTCCAGCAGTGGAAGTTGTATTTACAATCCTTCATGCGGGCGGAAAATTTGGCGGAGGCGGTTATAAGGTATCTGGCGGGCTTCATGGTGTAGGTGCGTCTGTTGTCAATGCGCTTTCCACATGGCTTGAAGTGGAGATATGCATGGAAGGAAAAGTGTACAAACAGCGCTATGAAAGAGGTCATGTATGTTATCCCCTGAAAGTCACAGGCAGCTGTGATCTGGCAAAAACAGGGACAAAGATTACTTTTTTGCCAGATTCAGAAATATTCGAGGAAACTGTTTATGATTATGATATTTTAAAACAAAGACTACGAGAGATGGCTTTTTTAACCAAAAATCTAAAAATTATTCTGCGCGATTTGAGGCCGGAGGACGGAGTGGTTGAAAAGACATTCCATTATGAGGGAGGAATCCGGGAATTTGTAACTTACCTGAACAAGAGTAAGACTGCGCTCTATGAGGATATCCTTTATTTTGAAGGAAAGAAAGACAATGTGTATGTAGAGGTTGCCATGCAGCATAATGACTCCTACACAGAGAGCGCTTACAGTTTTGTTAATAATATCAATACACCAGAAGGCGGTACGCATCTTGCTGGTTTCAGAAATGCAATTACTAAGACATTTAATGATTATGCAAGAGGTGCAAAATTATTAAAAGACAGTGAGGCGAACTTAAGCGGTGATGACATCAGAGAGGGTCTTACGGCGATTGTTTCCATAAAGATTGAAGATCCACAGTTTGAGGGACAGACAAAGCAGAAGCTCGGAAACAGTGAGGCGAGAGGAGCTGTTGACAGTATTGTCAGTGAGCAGCTTACTTATTATCTTGAGCAGAATCCGGCTGTCGCAAAGCAGATTTGTGAAAAATCCATCCTTGCACAGCGGGCAAGGGAGGCAGCCAGGAAGGCGAGGGATTTGACGCGCAGGAAGACGGCGCTTGACGGAATGGCGCTTCCTGGAAAGCTTGCGGACTGTTCGGACAAAGATCCTAAGAACTGCGAGATATTTATTGTTGAGGGAGACTCTGCAGGAGGCAGCGCGAAGACGGCGAGAAGCCGTGCGACACAGGCGATTCTCCCGCTGAGAGGCAAGATTCTTAATGTTGAGAAGGCAAGGCTTGACAAGATATATGCAAATGCCGAGATAAAGGCAATGATTACGGCTTTTGGCACTGGGATTCACGAGGATTTTGACATCACGAAGCTTCGCTATGATAAGATTATCATTATGACGGATGCTGACGTTGACGGTGCGCATATTGCCACGCTGATGCTTACTTTCCTGTATCGCTTTATGCCGGAGCTGATTAAGCAGGGGCATGTTTATCTGGCACAGCCGCCTTTATATAAGCTTGAGAAGAATAAAAAGTCGTGGTATGCATATTCGGATATTGAGCTTGCCAGGATTCTTGATGAAGTCGGGCGTGATCAAAATAATAAGATTCAGCGTTATAAAGGGCTTGGAGAGATGGACGCGGAACAGCTCTGGGATACGACTATGGATCCTGAGAAGCGTGTTCTTTTGCGGGTTTCCATGAATGAGGAGGCGGAGTCTGAGATTGATCTTACTTTTACGACGCTGATGGGTGACAAAGTAGAGCCAAGACGTGAGTTTATAGAGACAAATGCAAAGCATGCCAAGAATCTTGATATCTAATGTAATATCTTTTTAGGAATTGTACAGAAATAAACAAGCTATAATGTGATTTTTTTTGAGCAGTTTCTTAGTGGGAAAGGAAAAATATGGACGATACAATCTTTGACAAAATACAGGAAGTTGATCTTCAGAAAACGATGGAAGAGTCCTACATAGAATATGCCATGAGCGTTATCGCTTCGCGTGCCCTGCCTGATGTGAGGGATGGATTAAAGCCGGTGCAGAGACGTGTACTTTATTCTATGATTGAATTGAATAATGGTCCTGATAAGCCACACAGAAAAAGTGCACGTATCGTTGGTGATACGATGGGTAAATACCACCCTCATGGTGATAGTTCTATTTACGGCGCATTGGTCAATATGGCGCAGGAGTGGTCAACACGCTATCCGCTTGTTGATGGTCATGGAAATTTTGGATCTGTTGATGGTGACGGCGCAGCTGCCATGCGATATACAGAGGCAAGACTCAGTAAAATTTCCATGGAGCTTCTTGCTGACATCAACAAAGATACGGTTGATTTTGTACCGAATTTTGACGAGACTGAGAAGGAACCTGTTGTTCTGCCGAGCCGTTATCCCAATCTTCTGGTAAACGGCACACAAGGTATTGCGGTTGGCATGGCTACCAATATCCCGCCGCATAATCTCAGGGAAGTTATCGCAGCGGTCGTAAAAATGATTGAGAACCGTATCACGGAGAACAGGGAGACGGAAATTGACGAGCTTCTGCCGATTGTGAAAGGACCGGATTTTCCGACGGGTGGTATTATTCTCGGAACACGTGGGATTGAGGAAGCTTATCGCACAGGACGCGGCAAGATTCGCGTGCGCGGTGTGACAAATATTGAGTCCATGCCGAACGGAAAGAGCAGGATTATTGTCACAGAGCTTCCATACATGGTCAATAAGGCAAGATTAATTGAAAAGATTGCAGATTTGGTAAAAGAAAAACGCATTGATGGGATTACAGAACTTAGGGATGAATCGGATCGTGAAGGCATGCGCATCTGTATTGAATTACGCAAGGATGCCAATGCCAATGTCATAATGAATCAGCTTTACAAGCATACCCAACTTCAGGACAGCTTCGGTGTAATTATGCTCGCGCTTGTAAACAACCAGCCAAAGGTCATGAACCTTAAGGATATTTTGACACACTATATCAGGCATCAGGAAGAGGTTGTCACCAGAAGGACAAGGTATGACCTTAATAAGGCGGAGGAGAGAGACCATATTTTACAGGGCTTATTGATTGCCCTTGACAATATTGACGAAGTCATTCAGATTATACGCAGCAGCGCAAACACACAGTCCGCAAAAGACAGGTTGATGGAGCGTTTTGCGCTGACTGATGTGCAGGCGCAGGCAATCGTTGATATGAGACTGCGTGCGCTGACTGGTCTGGAACGGGAAAAGCTTGAAAAGGAGCATGCAGAATTACTGGAGAAAATTAAGGAGTTTAAGGCAATTTTGGCTGACGAAAAGCTTTTGCTTGGTGTTATCAAGGAAGAAATAATGATCATTTCTGAAAAGTATGGTGATGACAGACGGAGTAAATTTGGATATGACGAGTCTGAGATTAATTTGGAAGATTTGATTCCGCGTGGAAATACGATTATAGCCATGACAAGCCTTGGTTATATCAAGCGGATGACGGTTGACAATTTCAAGACACAGCACAGGGGTGGACGCGGCATCAAAGGTATGTCCACGATAGAGGATGACTATATAGAAGATCTGCTCATGACCACAACGCACCACTATCTCATGTTCTTTACGAACTTTGGACGTGTTTATCGTCTGAAGGCATATGAGATACCTGAAGCGGGGCGCACAGCGAGAGGAACGGCAATTGTAAACCTTCTGCAGTTGAATCCGGGCGAGAAAATTACTGCGATGATTCCGATTCATGCGTTTGAGGAGGGAAAAGATCTCTTTATGATTACAAAGAGAGGAATTGCAAAGAAGACTCCGATCATGGAATTTTCCAATGTCAGGAAAAACGGACTTGCCGCTATTTCACTCCGCGATGATGATGAGCTTATAGAAGTAAAGACTACAGATAAGGATTCTGAGATTTTTCTTGTGACAAAATATGGTATGTGCATTCGATTCAGAGAGACGGATGTGCGCGCCATGGGCAGGGTTGCGATGGGTGTTATCGGTATGAATCTCGATGACGGCGATGAAATTGTCGGCATGCAGCTCGATTCACAGGGTAATTCACTGTTGATTGTGTCTGAAAAAGGTATGGGAAAACGTACTTCACTCAATGAATTTTCGGTTCAGAAACGAGGCGGAAAGGGTGTAAAATGTTATAAAATATCTGAAAAGACAGGAAACGTTGTTGGTGTAAAGGCTGTCAATGATGACCATGAAATTATGATGATTACGACAGAGGGCGTCATTATACAGATGGCTGTCAACGACATTTCAATGATTGGCAGAAATACTTCCGGTGTAAAAATGATTAATCTTGATGAGGGTGTTATCGTGGCCAAGATAGCAAAGGTGCGCGAGAAGCTTTCTGACGGTGTCCATGAGTTTGAAGATGTCGATGAGGCGCTTGACAACGTGGTGGATGATCCGTCTGAAGACGAGCAAATGGATGAGGGAATCAATACAGTAAATGAAGAAAAATTAGACAGTAATTGATAAAGTATGATTTAGAATATGTTAATGTGATAAAGAAACATTGAACTGTTTTGCAGAAAACTTTGAAGACAAAGTCCAGTCAATTTTTGGAGGGGTCAAAGGAGTATGTTTCATTTGTAAAGGATAAGCTCGGGGGACGCAGCGAGCTTATCCTTTACAAAGGGTAAAATGGGCAATCAACAAGCATGATGTGCTTTCCAAAAATCAGGAGATAAAGAGGAAACAATTTAAATTCTGGAATATTATGGGAAAAATCACCTCAGAGGGCGTGAGCGGATGTGGTAAATCCTCTTTATTAAAGCTGATTGCAGGTGATTTGATAGAGATAACTGTTTCCGGTTTTACCTATTCTGTCAATGATTTTGGTTTCGAGCAGTACATTCAGCAGGGTGGCGGCGCTGCCCTGTGAGATTTTGGCGGCTTTTCCTAAATCCTTTGAGGTAAAGTGTTCGGGGAGTGTATCGGGAAGAAATATCATGTAGTCGGAAAAGCTGTCAATGCGGATTTCATCATAGATGCCCACTGGTTTTCCATCCATGCGCGAGGAACCCCGTTTCTTATCGCGACTCCATCCGTTCAGGTATCGTGTCTCTTCTACGTCAATCAGACTGATGATAAAGTGTAGTTTCGGATTGCTGATATACATTTTAATTTTGTATAATTCTGGTATTATCTGGTAAAAGGTTCCTGTTTTCGGGGACTTTCTTTTTTGGGAAAGCTCCCCAGTCTCCATGTCAAGCCATGACAGCCATTTTGTATGTGCCACAGGATAAATGATGGTGACATCGTGCTCCTGCAGAAAAAAGTCAAGCTTGGCGCGCATTTTGTTGAAATTGCGTGTCTGAACCTCGAAAATTTCCCCGTCAACGCAGATGTCAGCCACATAGGGACCGATTTTAATCTCATGATACGATGAATCGGGGGCATAATAATATTTTAAAACACTGTGCACTGTCTTTTCCCGAAGTGTGCCGATACCGTTCTGTCCCTGAAGTGCACCTATCATTTTGCAGCAGGATTCTGAAAAAAGTTTATGGTCAATTGTAGTCTGCATAGAAATGTTCCTCTTTAAATGAATCGTATTGTATCGTACTGCCTGTCCTGTTTATAAACAAAATATAAAGCAAACAGTAACAACTATAGTTTACCAAATATTTAATAATTAAGATACAGTATATTGAAAATAAATAGAATCGTGATAAAATATATTAATTAAGGTTAAGGGGCATATTTGATGGCAAATACTTTTGTCGTTTATCATAACAATAATAACATAAAATAGTTATGAAAGGATATGATTTGAGATGGGAATCGTGAGAAGCAAATATTATGGCATACTGCGGGCGATAACAGTAGGAATAGCGTTTTTTTTACAGATTGGCATAATGATTTTTCTTGCTATGTATCTGATGAGATATTCTATCATTGTATATTTTATATTGGAAATTGTGAGTGTAATTACAGTATTTGCGCTGGTAAATAATGCGGAATCCTACAAAATGAGCTGGATTGTCATTATACTTGTACTGCCCGTAGCTGGTCTTTTTTTGTATTTTATGTGGGGGCGTAAAAGGACAAATTCAAGATATTTCAGGCATCTGAGAGAATATGATACAAATATGATGAAAAATCTGAGTCAGGATGAGAATATTGTGCAGGATTTGGAGAGGCAGCATCCAAATAAGGTACAGATTAGCAGGTATCTCAGAAAAGCAGGTTTTCCGATTTATAACAATACAAAGGTAAATTACTATGGGCTTGGTGAGGATGTTCTGGCAGCAATGCTTGAAGATATCAAAAAAGCAGAAAAATTTATTTTTATGGAATATTTTATCGTATCAGACGGGAAAGTATGGAGTGATATATTGGAGGTTCTTACAGAAAAGGTCAAAGAGGGTGTTGTGGTAAAGCTTTTATTTGATGATTTTGGAACGCTTCGGATCAATACACAGACATTTCGCAAAGATATGAAAAACCGCGGTATTGAGATGAGTATTTTTAATCCCATTCACCGTGATGTGACACGCATGACCTTTAATTACAGGAACCACAAAAAAATAACGGTGATAGACGGAAATATTGCTTATACAGGTGGTTTTAATCTGGCAGACGAATATGCAAATTATATTGAGCGTTTCGGACACTGGAAAGATTCTGGAATCCGCCTTTGTGGTGATGGTGCGTACAGTTTTACATGCTTTTTTTTGGATATGTGGCGTATCGCGAACCGGGATGTGGAAATGAAAGACGAAGATTATAAGCCTTTGATACATGTGGAGGAAGCAGGTTATGTGCAGCCATTTATGGGGGGACCGCACCGTAACCCGCACAATCCGATAGAAGGTGTTTACACTAGAATGATTAACAAGGCGCGCGATTATGTCTATATTACGACACCATATCTTGTCCTTGACCAGAATATGCGGGATGATCTTACAAGCGCTGCACAGAGTGGTGTGGATGTGCGCATTATTGTTCCGGGGATATATGACAAGTGGTATGTTTATATGGTAAATGTATCGAATTATGGGAAATTGATGGAGGCGGGTGTGCATATCTATGAATATAAGCCCGGTTTTATTCATGCCAAAAATGTGATTGCGGATGATGAATGTGCAATCTGCGGAACCATTAACACGGATTACAGAAGTTTTTATCTGCATTATGAATGTGGTGCATTTCTGAGTGAAGTGGATGCCATAATGGATATGAAAGAAGATTTTAACAGAACGCTCGGAGAGTGTGAGGAGATGAAGCTGGAAAACTGGCAGAAACGTCCGGTTGGAAATAAAATTATGCAGGCAGCGCTTAAGGTTTTGTCGCCGTTGTTATAAATACAGGTATGAAAATAGCTTTTATTGTAAACAATTTCACCTGCTTGTACGATATATATAAAAATAAGGTGACTGTTCAGAACAGGATATTGCACTACGCTGCAAAATTTGCAATAAAGCATAGCATCAGAGACACATCAGGTTAATCGTGAAGCATTTTATGCATGGCTTGATGCTCATAGCTATGAAGATACGGAATAGTTACAAAATAAGAATATTTTCATATTATTGAGGGGGAGTTGCAGATGGAGATAAATCAGGTTGCAAGAATGACAAGGCAGGAATTGATGGAATGTATCAGCAATAGAAAAAGTGAAATTGCGGAGAAAATTAAGAATGGTGAGACGGAGCCGACTTTCTCGATTGGAAGCGCGACTTTTACTGCAAAGGAGTGGGATAAGCTGCTGGCGAAGGTAGACAGAAATAATGAAGAGGTACGATTGGAACAGGAGCGGCGCAAGGAGGCTCTGGAAAAAGAGGAGCAGGAAAAGAAAGACGGTCTGAGCAGTCTGTATTTGGATATGCACAGTGAAAGTACAAAGCGCAATTATTATCTGGAAAAGATAAATGGGACATACAAGACTTGTCCATATGACAATATGGCACAGAATGGCGTGATTTCTTATAAAGGTGTAGAGTTTGTGTGTGATTATAAAAAAAATGCCATCTGTCTCGGGGATATGAGCAACAGGAAAGATGTGCTGACAATTCCTTTGGAGGACGGCGGCAGTCTTATGGTAAACAGGAATAATCTGGGTGATCTGGCAAAAGCAATCTCAATGTTTAAGCCGGAGGATATCAACCGTATAATGCGTGCCATTGCGGATGACAACAAAGCACAGGAGGCACAAAGGGAAATAGAGGATGATGAAAACAGTATCGGGGATGATGCCGAAGAAAAACTGTTTGAAGATGAAAATATGGACGTCATCGGAACATGGAGAGAAGACTTCATCCAGTCAGAAATTGGAGCACTATAAGCAAATGTCAATTGAAAAAGTATTTGATAGTATCAGGGAATTGTACGGTATTTATTTTAATGCTAATCCTACACAATTGTTATGTATTATTTGAAGGGAAAGAGATGTCTGGGATATAAAAAGTACCTAATGAAAGTTGGTTTCATTAGGTATTTTTTATGTTATTAGTGTATTTTCTGACAAATAAAGGAAAAAATAAATAATGCATATTAAAAATGCTTAAAAAGTGAGCATGATATACAATATTAGAAAATAAGTACTAAATTTAATACAGATAAAGTTGCATATTGCTGATATTTCGAAAAAGTTCGTCCATATATTGACTTTTTGTATGAAAGTACGTTAATATAAATTAT
>JAIECJ010000032.1 GCA_029068555.1 Lachnospiraceae bacterium | reverse complement strand
GCGCCCTTCATTTGGCACAAATCTCCCACAAATTGTGACGCACATCTAGCAGAAAGCATTTTTCAAACATGCTCTAGAGCGTATTTAACACAATTCGTTATGAATCGGACTCTGCATCTGAAGCAGCATAGCTGCCAATGCCCCCCGATGCAACCGATGACATTGTACACCTGCCGTCAAAGGCCGCTCCCTCGTCAATAACGATGGAACCTGCAACAATATTTCCTGCAATTTTACCAGTCGACAGCAGTTCTAATTTGCCCTGTACTGTGATATCCCCGTCAACCCTTCCTGATATGATAACACTCTGGGCAGTAATATTTCCCTTCACCTGGCCTTCAGAGCTTAATATCAGCTTCTTTTCGCAGGAACAGTTCCCGTTGATTACGCCATCTATCCGAATGGTCTCGGCTGATGTCAGATCCCCGTCAAAAGTTGTTCCCTGTCCGATCAGCGTGCTGACCTTCTCGCGTCCCTCGTCTGCATATGATGAATTTTTTCCTTTTCCTAACATGATTTTATCCTCCATTTTTATCCTTTTGCTTCCAGTACCAACAGCGGGTCAATCGCCTGATCACCATAAATAACCTGGTAATCCATCTGTGTTTCCTCCCTGTTAATTACAATTAATGTATCACGAATCTGAACCTGTTCGCCGACTTCCACTTTTACCTCGGCTTCCTGCATACACATATAGCGTGATTTATAACCGTTTCCATGTTCCACCTCGATGATGAGCGGATATGTGTCGTCAGAGCTGATTGAAGTCACTGTTCCGTCGCCGGCAGCAATGATCCGATCCTCCAACTGTGTACTAATTGAAAAGTAGGGATGTTCCGCGGAATATTGTTCTTTTAATATCCCGACTCCTGTGTAAGGGTTTTGGCTTGGAATTGAAGTGTCTTTTTTGTTTTCCTTCACTTCCACTTCCTGCGTTTTGGCATCTGCCAGTCCTGCCTCTTTCAGCGCATCATTTTCCTGCATCAGGGCAGTGTTTTGCGCATTCAAAGATTCCTTTTCACCTTCCAGCTGCTTCACCAGCTGCTCGCTTGAAGCCAGTTTCCGCCGCAGGTCAGACTCTGTCTTGTAATGCGTTCCTGACCGAAACATTATCCATGCCAGTGCGATACAAATCAGGAGCATCAGAATTATCAGCAGGCGTAATGTCAAAATCGAGACATAAAAATGCCTGCTTTCTTTCCCTGTATTGGAAACAAGAAGAAGCGAAAAGGATTCCTTGCGCCTATGTCTTTGCTGTTTCATAAAGAATCTCCATTCTGCAATCTAAAATGAATAGTGGCTTTCTAAAGATTTTATCACAAAATAGGAAAAAGTCAAACAATAGCGCCACCAAAACCCTCAATATGGCAAAAACATACAAAAAATAGTTTCCTTCTCATGCTTTTGCTTTTTCAAGCATCTTTTTTACATAGTGTCCTGTATACGAATTCGTGCACGCAGCAATGTGTTCCGGTGTCCCCTCTGCAATGACCGTTCCGCCGCCGTCTCCTCCCTCAGGTCCGATATCAATAATATAATCTGCCGTCTTAATCACATCAAGATTATGTTCTATAACGACGACTGTATTACCTCCTTCTGCAAGACGCTGCAAAATCTCCACAAGCTTGTGTACATCTGCAAAATGAAGTCCGGTTGTCGGCTCGTCCAATATATAAATCGTCTTCCCAGTGCTTCTGCGGCTGAGCTCCGTAGCAAGCTTAATACGCTGTGCCTCGCCTCCCGACAACGTTGTGGACGGCTGTCCCAATCTGATATAGGAGAGGCCGACATCATATAATGTCTCTATCTTTCTTTTGATGGACGGTACCGCATCAAAGAATGTCATTGCCTCCTCAACAGTCATATCAAGCACATCATAAATACTTTTTCCTTTGTACTTGACGTCCAGCGTCTCTCTGTTGTAGCGTTTCCCCTGACATACCTCACAGGGAACATACACATCCGGGAGAAAATGCATCTCTATTTTAATGATTCCGTCTCCGCCGCACGCCTCGCAGCGCCCGCCTTTCACATTAAAACTGAAGCGGCCTTTGCTGTAGCCTTTTGCCTTTGCGTCAACCGTCGAGGCAAATAAATCCCTGATTTGATCAAATACGCCTGTGTATGTTGCCGGATTGGATCTTGGAGTCCTGCCTATCGGTGACTGGTCAATGGCAATAATCTTGTCAAGCTGTTCTGCGCCCTCTATTTTCTTGAATTTTCCTGGTATCGTGCGTGCCCTGTTGAGCTTCTTTGCCAGATACTTATACAAAACCTCATTGACCAGAGACGATTTACCAGAGCCAGACACACCTGTCACACAGGTAAATATACCCAGCGGAACTTTCACATTGACATCCTTGAGATTGTTCTGCGCTGCCCCCTTTACAGTCAGCCACCCGCTTGGTGTCCTTCTCGTTTCCGGTACCGGAATCCGCAGCCTGCCGCTTAAGTACTGTCCAGTGATAGATTCTGGCACCTGCATAATCTCCTCCGCAGTTCCCTGCGCAATCACCTCACCTCCATGTTCACCAGCGCCTGGTCCGATGTCAATCACATGGTCTGCGGCAAGCATGGTATCTTCGTCATGCTCCACAACCAGAAGCGTATTGCCAAGATCCTGCAGATTCCGCAGTGCCGCAAGCAATTTGTCGTTATCTCGCTGATGCAGTCCGATACTTGGCTCGTCCAGAATATAGCACACACCGACAAGACCAGAACCAATCTGCGTCGCAAGCCGGATTCGCTGTGCTTCACCCCCTGACAAGGATGCTGTTCCCCTTGACAGGCAAAGATACTCCAGTCCGACACTTGACAAAAAACCTACCCTTGCCTTAATTTCTTTCAATATACGTTTTCCTATCAGCTGCTGCTGTTTTGTAAGCTCCATTGTGTCCAAAAATTCATAGAGGTTTTTGATGGACATTGAAGTAATCTCATATATATTTTTATCACACACAGTAACTGCAAGAGAAGTTTTCTTCAAACGCCTGCCGCCACACTCCTTACAGGGTGTAATGCGCATAAAGGTCTCATACTCCTGCTTGATTCCCTCGGATGCTGTCTCCCTGTATCTGCGCTCCACATTTTTGATGAGTCCCTCGAACGCCACAGGATAGGTACCCTCTCCGCGCTGTCCCTTATAATGCACTGTGACCTCTTTTCCCTTTGTACCATTTATAAGAACATCCTGTGCCACATCCGACAATTCTTCAAACGGGGTGTCCAGTGAAAAGTGATATTCCTTGCACAGAGCCTGCAAAATGGCATTGGTAAAGCTGCTTTTATCCGCACATGACTGCCATCCCATAACAGTGATTGCTCCCTGGTTGATGCTGAGGCTTCTGTCCGGTATAATCAAATCAATGTCAAACTCCATTTTATAGCCAAGCCCAAAACACTCCGGGCATGCACCAAACGGGTTGTTGAACGAAAAACTTCTCGGCTCCACCTCATCAATGTTGATATTGCAGTCGGGGCATGCAAAACTGTCAGAAAAATTCATCATCTCGCCGTCAATGACATCAACCATCAAAAGTCCGTCAGAAAGCGCCATAACATTTTCAATGGAATCTGTAAGTCTCCTCTCGATTCCGTCCTTGATGGCAATTCTGTCCACAACAACCTCGATATTATGCTTGATATTTTTCTCAAGTTTTATCTCCTCAGACAAATCATACAGACTGCCGTCAATACGTACACGCACATAACCGCTTTTTTTTGCGCGTTCCAGCACTTTGGCATGCTCACCCTTTCTGCCGCGTACTACAGGCGCCAAAAGCTGAAGCTTGGTGCCATGCGGCAGAGACATAATCTGGTCAACCATCTGGTCTATGGTCTGGCGCTTGATTTCTCTGCCGCAGTTCGGACAGTGTGGTATTCCGATGCGCGCATATAAAAGCCTGAAATAATCATAGATTTCCGTTACTGTCCCGACTGTCGAACGTGGATTCCTATTAGTAGATTTCTGGTCAATTGAGATTGCCGGTGACAGACCGTCAATGCGCTCTACATTCGGCTTCTCCATCTGTCCTAAAAATTGTCTTGCATAGGAAGACAGTGACTCCATATAACGCCTTTGTCCCTCCGCATATATCGTGTCAAATGCAAGGGAGGACTTGCCCGATCCGGACAGACCGGTCAACACGACAAATTTATTTCTGGGTATATCGAGATCAATATCTTTTAAGTTGTGTTCATTCGCTCCGCGAATCTTGATAACTTCGCCTTTTGGAAGCATTTTCAGTTGTTCCTTATCCATACTTGCACCGTACCTTTCTTATCGAGACATATTTTTCGAGATATATTTTTAAGGATTCAAAGTCCTTCTGTCAAGTCCTGAAGCTGCTTTTTGAGCTCCATCATCTTGTCGCGAAGTTCCATCGCCGCCTCAAAGTTGAGATCGGCTGCTGCCTTGCGCATATTTTTCTCAACTGTGGCAATCAGCTTCTTAAGCTCCTTTTCATTCATGGATTCCGGATCCTTTGCGAATGCCTGCTCCTCCTTTGCCACCGCTTTTGATATGCTGATTAAATCTCTTACCGCCTTTTTGATTGTCTGGGGCGTGATGCCATGCTCATCATTGTACTTCTGCTGGATCGCACGTCTCCTCGCCGTTTCGTCCAGTGTCACCTGCATGGAATCCGTAATCGTATCGGCATACATAATAACATGTCCTTCCGCGTTTCTGGCAGCGCGCCCTACCGTCTGTATCAGGGATGTTGCCGAGCGCAGAAATCCCTCCTTATCCGCGTCAAGAATCGCTACAAGTGATATCTCAGGAATGTCAAGCCCCTCTCTTAAAAGGTTGATTCCCACAAGCACATCAAAAACGTCCAGGCGCATGTCCCTGATAATCTCCGCCCGCTCCAGCGTGTCGATATCAGAGTGAAGATACTTCACACGCACACCTACCTCAGACATATATTTTGTCAAATCCTCCGCCATGCGCTTTGTCAGCGTTGTCACCAGAACCTTATTGTGCTTGGCGGTTTCCGCGTTTATACGCGCTATCAGATCGTCAATCTGCCCCTCCACCGGATGGATCTCAATCACTGGATCAAGCAGTCCTGTCGGTCTGATAATCTGCTCCGCACGCAGCAGTTCATGTTCCCGCTCATACTCATTTGGTGTTGCCGACACAAAAAGCATCTGGTCAATCTTTCCCTCAAACTCGTCAAATTTCAGCGGTCTGTTATCGAGCGCAGACGGAAGCCGGAAACCATACTCCACCAAAGTATTCTTCCTTGAACGGTCGCCTGCATACATCCCTCTTATCTGCGGAATTGTCATGTGTGACTCATCAATAATTATCAGAAAATCGTCGGTGAAAAAGTCCATCAGACAGTACGGCGGTTCCCCCTCTTTTGTCCCATTCAGGTGCCTTGAGTAGTTCTCGATACCGGAACAAAAACCGGTTTCCCGCAGCATTTCAATGTCAAAATTTGTGCGTTCAGAAATCCGCTGCGCCTCAAGCAGCTTGTCCTCACTCTTGAAATAGCGGACTCTCTCCTTCATCTCCGCTTCAATCACCTCACACGCTTTAGCAATCCGCTCCGGTGCCACAACATAATGCGATGCCGGGAAAATCGTGGTATGTTCAAGCGTGGCAGTGACCTTGTTTGTAACTGGGTCAATCTCAGCTATGCGGTCAATCTCATCGCCAAAAAACTCCACACGTATCAGACATTCCCCGCCCTGTGCCGGATGGATGTCAACAACATCGCCATGCACGCGAAACCGTCCTCTGTCCAAATCCACATCATTCCGGTCATACTGCATCTCAATCAGGGCATGAATCACCTCATCCCTGTCTTTTTCCATTCCTGGTCTTAAGGACAGCATCATTCCCTGGTACTCGTCCGGGCTTCCCAGACCATAGATACAGGAAACACTCGCCACCACCACGACATCGCGCCGCTCAGTCAGCGACGCTGTGGCTGACAGCCTGAGCTTGTCTATCTCGTCATTTACAGCAGAATCCTTTGCAATATACGTATCAGAGGATGGAATGTAGGCTTCCGGCTGATAATAGTCATAGTAGGACACAAAATATTCCACTGCATTTTCAGGAAAAAACTCCTTGAACTCACCATAAAGCTGTCCCGCCAAGGTCTTGTTGTGCGCTATGACGAGTGTGGGCTTATTTAATGCTGCTATGATATTTGCCATGGTAAAGGTCTTTCCCGAACCAGTGACTCCGAGAAGCGTCTGGAACTGGTTGCCCTCCTGAAAGCCCTTGACAAGCTCCGCGATTGCCTCCGGCTGGTCACCGGTAGGCTGGTATTCCGAATGTAATTTGAAATGATCCATAATAATCCCCCTCACAGAAATGCGTATGTACATTCGCAAACATATATTCTTTTCTAGTATACCACAAAAAATAAAAAAGTATAGAGGGTTTCTATACTTTTTTACAGAATCACACAAAAGACAAGTTCAGACTTCGCTTTTCTGTCTGTCGATACGCTCAAAATTATGCATCCAGTCCGCCTTATAAAAATATAGCAGGAACACAATGCAGCTGGTCCCCCAAGTCAGCGGATATGCACTGAAAACTACCTCAATAAAAGGATAAGAACGCAGCATCAGCGTGATATATGCCACCCGCAGCACACACCAGAATCCGAGCATGGTAAACATCGGAACAGTGGCTTTCCCCGCACCGCGCATAATTCCCGCAATGCAATGTGCCAGTGCCAGCATACAATAAAAAAGCGCCTCAACGCGTGCCTGTCTCACCCCAAATGCAATCACATCCGGCGATTTACTAAATATCCCAATAAATACAGGGGCGGCAGTCCAAAAGACCACCCCGATTAATTCTGCCATAGACACAGAACACAAAATGCCGAAACGTACTCCCTTTTTCACTCGGCCGTATTTCTTCGCACCCAGATTCTGCCCCACAAAAGTGGACAGCGCCTGCGCAAAACAAGTAATCGGCAGAAATGCAAACCCCTCTATTTTTGCATAAGATCCACAGCCCGCCATTGCGGACGGACCAAAAGTATTGATATTTGTCTGCACTACTAAATTTGCCATCGCAATTACAGAATTCTGTACTCCTGATGGCAGACCGAAACGGATAATATTTTTCAGGCTTTCCCAATGGAACCCGACTGACTTCAGCTGCAGCTGGTATTCCGCTTTACACCGAAGCAGCTGTATCAGGCAGAGCAGCGCGCTAATTCCCTGGGATATGGTAGTCGCAAGCGCCGCTGCCCCCACGCCAAAGTGGAAACCGCCTACCAGCACCAAATCCAACGCCACATTTATCACTGAAGATACTATCAGATAGTACAGCGGGTGCCTGCTGTCACCTACAGCCTGCAGAATGCCGACAAAAATATTGTACATTACCGTAAAAACAGCCCCACAGAAATAAAACCGGAAATACTCTACCGACTGGGGCAGCACATTTTCCGGAGTCCGCATCCATCTAAGAATAGCCGGGGTAAAGCATACACCCAAAACTGTCAGCAAAACACCTGCTGACAGACCAAAAGCCACATCCGTGTGAATGGCCAGCCGCATAGCCTTGTAATCCTTCGCGCCATACTCCTTGGCAATCATGACTCCTGCTCCCATAGCCACACCACTGAAAAAACCGACCATCATAAATATAAGGCTTCCTGAGGAGCTTACCGCCGCAAGCGCTTCGTCCCCCAGAAATTTCCCTACAATTAACGAATCAAACGTATTATAAAGCTGCTGGAATACCTGCCCCAGAAAAATAGGTAATGCAAAGAATAGTATCTTCTTCCATATTGCCCCCTCCGTCAGATTATTTTTTTCCTGCCCGGCTGAATTTTCTCCCTCTTTCATCACCTTGTCTATCCTCCTAGGTTCCATTTAATAAATTGGAACTTTCTCATAAAGTCTGCAATGATCACTGGCAGAGCTTTGCCACAACCTGATTAATGACACTTCCGTCCGCCTTGCCCTTTAATTCCGGCATAATCGTCTTCATGATCAGCCCCTTGTTTTTCTGTGCTGCCACATCCGCAAATTTCTCCATAATAAACGTCTCGATTTCTTCTGCGGACATCATTTTGGGCGCATACTCCTGAAAAATGTCATATCTTGCCTGATATTCCTGCTTTAAGTCCTCCCTTGCGTCAGGGCAAGTTTCTAGCTGCTCCTTTACAGACTTGATTTCCTTCAAAATCACGCGGTCTACGATCTCCTCGCTGATGTTGTCGCGGCAGCCCTCGTCGATTGCGACCTTCTTCGCTGCCGATACAAGTGCGGAAAGTGCATCCTTTCGCACCTTGTCCCGCGCCTTCATCGCTTCCATCATGTCTTTTTGTAACTGTTCGAATTTCATTGTGTTATTCCTCTCCTTCTTTCCATTTATTTGACAAATACTGCCTGATTCAATTATGCGCTATGAAGCCGCGAAGCTTTTCCGCATATGCTTCTCCCAGCGGCAGTTCATACTCCACTTTCAGCCTGTTTCTCACTGCGGCTTCACGCTTCCCTGTCGCATGGCTTATGCCTTTTTTCATACTGTTCTTTCCAGACCCCGATTCCGCGCTTCTGCCATGGCGGAAACTGGCCGAAGCAGCCGGCATCAGTACCGCCTCACTGTCCTGTACCTGTTATTTGTGAACAGTTCCTAAACAGACGGCACCGTTCACTGTGTGCCGTTCCCCTTCTTGATTCATGCCTGTATTTACTTTATATTAAATGCAGGCATGGCAAATGTCAATATACGCAAAGTATAACCTTATTTGTTCTGTCACCGGCGCGGCGATCCATATGCCGGTCATATCATACCCTACCAGACTGCACCATTTCCCGAATTGCTTCACGCTGCACGAACAGTCCGCTGCGCCCGACTGACATCAGTGTTATCAGCAAAAAGACCGCTGCACCGACTGCAAGCACCATTGCGTGTGTCCTTCTGCGCAGCTTTTTTGCATCAATACGTCTCCGCCACACTCACAAGCACAAGCCGCGCTTTTAAATCCGCCGCGTCTGCAAAGTCTCCGCGCAGGATATCACGCTTTTCCAGCCTGACAGTCACTGGCTTTTCATTGGAAATAGTAAAGAAATTATCGCTGAAAACAACGTCCGCATCTGCGAAATCCATCTCGACAAACGGTGCAAACACATCACTGCGCACTGTAATCTCAAAACTCTCTTTTGTCTCCTTTACCTCTGTCGTAAAATGCGGTTTCGGCAGTTCCATATGCTTGTACGGCACGAAGGTGTCAACGTCCGTCAAAAGTGTTCCATCGTCAAGTGTGACCTGCGCCTCAAGAAACAGGCTGGATTTGTCTCCATCAGCAACTGTACTTTTATCCCCAGCCGTTTTAGGAAAAGGCATCGCATCCATCCCGCACTGCAGCAGTTCAGACGCGCTCAATGCCTCTGCCTGCACCGCTGCTTCCCACTCTGCCGTCACATGAAATGCCATATCCCGCACGCGCAGCACCGCCTTGCATTGCTGTCTGGCAAACGTCTCATTTTCAAGATAAACATAGATGTTATCCTCTGTTTTCTGAATGCTTACCGCAACTGGGGCATAAAACTTCGCCGCCATGTAATGCAGTGCCTTCCACCGGCCATAATAGTCAATGCCCGCCCACGAAGCCACCGGCCAGTTGTCATTCACCTGCCAGTAGAGCGTTCCCATGCAGCGCCCCCTGCTGCGCCGCCAGTGGTCAACGCCACTCTTGATTGCCATTCCCTGCAAAACCTGCGTCACATAGAGCAGGCTCTTAAAATCTTTCGGATAGCGAAAATTCTCCGACAGATAATAGAGCATCTTCCCGTTGGCAGAATCGTTCTTCTGGTGGCTTTCCATCACCTTTGAGAAAATATTTCTGTCTGTTTCTTCGGTAAAGGATTCGATCGTTTTCAGACAGGGAAATGACTGGAATCCAAACTCTGAACAAAACCGGAAAAAATACTTCTGATAATCACTGAACGGCTTCTGCCCATGCCACACATCCCAGTAGTGCACGTCGCCGCGCCGATCAGAATCCGGGTCGTCAAAGCACCCGCCCGACGAAGGCGACGAACGCCAGTAAAAAGTCACATCATCTGCCTCACGCACCGCCCTTGGCAGAATGTCCTCAAATAATTTGATATAGTCTGCCCGCAGATACATGGACTCTCGCTGAAAGTCTCCCCAATGATGCCACGCAGACTCAATCTCATTGTTGCCGCACCAGAGTCCAAGCGACGCATGATGCCGAATCCGGCGCACATTATCAATCGTCTCCTGCCTGACCGTGGCCGCGAAATCGTCTGTCACATCATATACATTGCAGGCGTACATTAAATCCTGCCACACAATCAGACCGTATTCGTCACACAAATCATAAAAGGTATCGGACGGGTAATAGCCGCCGCCCCATACCCGGACACAGTTAAAGTTCGCGCGGACACAACATTTTAACAGATAGTCAATCCGCTTCCCGTCAATCCATGGATAAACAGCGTCCTCCGGAATGTAATTCCCACCCTTTGTGAAAATTTTCACACCATTCACCATAAATGCAAACTCATTTCCCCACTCATCCGCCTCCTGACTGACCGTCAAAGTGCGCAGACCGATTGTCTTTGTCACGCATTGTACGCTTTCACCATTCAAATCAGCAGAAACAGTCAGTGCATACAACGGCTGTTCCCCATATCCGTTCGGCCACCAGAGCTTCGGATGCTGCACAGTAATCTCTGCCTCATAAACAGGATTGGACTCCGCTCCTTCAAGTCGATTTGCCACAGCTTCTGCAGCCAGCCCAGAAGCCTGTCCGCAATCCGTTTCCGACAGTCCCACCGCGACCGACAGTCCCATCTGTGCCAATTCCACAGCACCAGACAATGCTATCGTTGTCCTGATGCGGACGCTGCCGTCCTTCTCATGATACTGCCTGATTCGCACATCCTCGATTTTAACCGATCCAGTCCCTTCTATATAAATGGGGCGCCAGATTCCCGCATCCACAAGCTGTGGACCCCAGTCCCAGCCAAACATGGAATGCGCCTTGCGGACCAGCTGGTTTCCTTTCATCGCACCGCAAGGGACATACTGAATGGTCTTATTTTCCTGATACGGATAATGCTCCATAAACCGCAGCACCGAGCGAAACAAGATACAAATCTCATTTTTTCCGACATGCACAAACTCTTTGACCGAAAATCTGTACGTGCGATGCATATTATCGGTAGAGGCAAGCTCTCTCCCATTCACAAAAATCTGCGCCAGCGTGTCGAGTCCCTCACAGACCAGAACAATCTCCCTCTGCCCCAGCAGCATTTCATCCAAGTCAAAACTGCGCACAAACTGATAATCTTTCCAAAACAGTTCCCGAACCGCATACTCATTTTCCCTGTAATACGGATGCGTAATCCTTCCCGCCGCATAAAGCCCCGAAATAACACTCCCCGGCACCTCCACCGGACAAAGCGGTTCCCCGGCAGCATCCCTCAGTTCCCAGCTTCCGTTTAATTCTAATATGGCCATAAAAAGTTTCCTTTCATTTTTCCTTATCTTTCATTTTCATTGTATTGAAAATATACTTCTATGTCAATAACGCAGCCGGAATCCGGTTACAATGAAAAACGCACGCCCTGTTTTATCCCTGCAAAATCGCCTTTGGTGATTCATTTTTGCCTGCGTCCGCCATAACATTTCATTATTTCTAATATCTAAAATTTTTGTGGCAAATGGTGGCATTCTGTTATATAATAATTCTAATTCACACTTATATATGAAAGGATGTGATTGTATCAGCTGATTATTTATTAGAAGCTTTCAGAACATACTTTTACAAACGCTTACAAAGGAGATATTTTAAAAAGTAGAGGGATTTATATGATGAAGAAGAAATTGTTATGTATGCTGCTATCCATCGCAATGGTATTTACAGCAATGGATTTTCCGGCATTGGCGTCGGAAGCACAGACAGCAGCAACAGAAGACGGCAATATGCCAGAGGAAACTTCCGAGAACGCGGAGCACACACAAACACAATCTGAACCAGACAATTCTGAGGAAAACAGTGTTGAACAAGAAAACAGCGATACTGCTTCCTCCGAAAACCATTTGGAAAATCCGGAAACACAGACATCATCCGGCGAAAACGCCACAGATCAGACAGAAACGGAGTCCTCCGCAGAAACACTGCCGGCAGAAACCGAAAGTCTGACAGAAACAGAGACGGAAGAAACAACCGAGACTCTGACCGAATCTTTAACGGAATCAGAAACGGAAGATATAACCGCTGTTGAGACAGAGGACACAACCGCAGCCGATACAGCACTACAGACAGCTTACCACACTGCAGATGAAATCCGGGCATTTCTGGATCAGGAAAAGGGTGTCAAGGCAGATAAAATTACCTATGCAGCCGCCCCCGGTCTGGCCGCTCCTTACAGCTCTGGCACGCTGTCCGATGCCACACTCAGCTCCGCGGCAGCCTTAGTCCGTCAAATCCGCTTTATTGCCGGTCTGCCCTATGATGTAGCCTTAAATGATACATACAACCAATTGAGCCAGTCCGCAGCACTGATAAACTATGTCAATAACGAACTGAGCCATGACCCCTCTCAGCCAGAGGGTATGTCAGAGGAGCTTTTCAGACAGGGCTGCGAGGGCGCTGCTGATTCCAATCTCGCCTATACAGACAATCTGGCACAGACGCTGAACGAAACCATCCTTGACACATGGATGGCTGCTAACAACAGTGATGACTTGTCTGCGCTCCATAACCGCAGCCGCATCCTGAACCCGTTTCTGGAACAGGTTGGTTTCGGTGCTGTAAAGGGCAGCAACGGCATATACAGCGCCATGTATGCAAGAGAGCACGATGGAAAATCCGAAGATATTTTTGGCATTGCATGGCCTGCCCAGAATATGCCTGTCGAATATTTTGCCAGCGAATCCCCATGGTCGGTGTCAACCGGAGAAAAACTGAACGCTTCAGACATCCGCGTGACACTCACGAGAGAATCTGACGGAAGAGAGTGGATTTTTTCATCGGATTCGTCAGATGGGGATTTCTATGTGGACAATACCCTTTCCACACAGGAGGGCTGCATCATCTTCCGTCCTGACAGCGCGTCCATTTCCGAATATACAGATGGAGCGTCTTTTCAGATAGAAGTCACCAAAAATGCAAAGCCTTATATCAGGTACTCTGTCCGTTTCTTCTCCCTCTCCAATGAGGAGGAAAAACTGACCGCTCCCAAGGCAAGCATTGCATCAGGGGAAATCATTGCAAAGGAATCTCGTCTGGTACTGACAAGCGAGGAAAATGCCGCCATTTATTACACGCTCGACGGCACGACACCCACCGCCGAAAGTACCTTGTATACAGAGCCTATCACCATCGAGACGGACATCACCGTGAAAGCAGTTGCCATAAAAGAGGGCTATGAAGACAGCGACATTGCTGCGTTTACCTACACGACAGAAGAAGATATGCCTCTGCGGTATACGGTAACATTCGCATCCAATGACGGCACCATCATATCCGCACAGTCCGTGCCGGAAAATGAAAAAATCGAGCTGCCCGAAAATCCAGTCAAAGAGGGGTATTTATTTGATGGCTGGTACAAAGAGGAAGCCTGCGAAAGCAAATGGGATTTCGAGAACGACACGGTGACACAGGACATGACACTGTACGCAGCATGGACTGAAAATACAGAGAACACCGCCTGCACTGTGCGCTTTGACCTGCAAGGACAGGGAACACCGATACCTTCCATAACCGCAGACAGCGGAGCACTTCTTACAGCGCCCGACGAACCAACCGCTGAGGGATATCTGTTCGAGGGATGGTACAAAGAACCTGAATGCACCAACGCATGGGACTTTGCGGCAGATACTGTGTCAGCGGATATCATTTTATACGCAAAATGGATTGAATCTGCAGCAGATGAAAATCAAAATATATATACTGTTACATTTGATATGCAGGGGATAGGTGTACAGCTTGAACCTGTAACAGCCGCAAATGGGGAACTGCTCGCACTGCCTGAGACACCGACAGCCGAAGGCTATGTATTTGCGGAATGGTATCGCGAGGCAGACTGTGTTAATGCATGGAACTTTGAGACAGATACCATCGCGGAAGATACGGTTTTGTATGCGAAATGGGTACAGGAAAATACTGCGGATATCAGTACAAGTACCTCGCGAGAGACGGCAAATGAAGCTGACATTATAGATTTGAGCGTTGAATTAACAGATACCAGGATAGCCGACATCAAGCCAAGGGTTTATAACGGCAAGCCCTATGAACCTTCCGTAAAGGTTACAGCCCTTAATGGAACGAAACGGGTAACATTAAAAAAGAATAAGGACTATACACTCAAGTATCAAAACAATGTAAATGCAGGCGTGGAGACAGCTTCTGTAATCATTTCAGGAACAGGCAAATACAAAGGAAGCGTGACAAAAACCTTTTCCATCACGCCCAAGAGCATGAAGAAATTAAAGATTATTGCGGAAAGCAAATATATCAATGATACATCTGCAGTTATTGTTGTATATGATGGAACGGTATTGGTAAACAACAGAAATTATACGGTTTCTTATACGGTTGATCCAGACAATCCAAAGAAGGCCTCAGCAGAAATAACAGCGAAAGAAAACACCAACTACACAGGATCAGCCACAGTAAAACTCACTGTGTATGATGTTCCGCAGGAGAAACTTATCAACAAAGGCACGATTTCTTTTGCAGGGAATACTGTGTATACCGGAAAAGCTGTTAAACGCGATATTACATTAACATCAAAAGATAAAATTGTGCTGAGACAGAATAAAGATTATAGCGTAAAATATCAGAATAATATCAACGCCGGAACAGCAACGGTCATTATCACCGGAAAAGGATCATATAAAGGCAAAATTGTAAGGACATTCAACATTGCCAAAGCAACGATATCAAACAAAGCGCAGGTAACCATTGCAGATATTCCCAGCAAAATCTTTAACGGAAAACCGCAGAAGCCTGCTGTGACGGTAAAAACTGCCAGCAACAAAAAACTGGCCTTAAACAAAGACTACACGGTTGCCTACGCAAATAATCTTCATCAGGGGACAGCCACCGTTGTGATCAACGGAACCGGCAATAACTGTGCCGGGAGAGCAAGTATCACCTTTGAAATTGAACCACAGCATATTAAAAAGGCTTCTGTAAAGGTAAAGGCAGGAAATGATGGTACGCCAAGCAGCATTGCTTTAACCTATAACGGAAAACCGCTGAAAGAATATGCCGATTATGTCATTGTTGCGTATGGCGAAATAAAAAACAAGAAAATCCCAGTCAGGATAGAAGGCATATGCGACTTTACGGGTGAAGTAACAAAGTCTTTAAAAATTGATGCGCCGGAGGAGGATCCCACTGATCTGCCATCCGCTGTCTCGAAAAATATACAGCAGGGCAACTATGCATTTTCAGGAAGCATTGTACATTCCTATTTATTCAGAAATGATGAAGGTCTTCTGACACGAGTAGAATACGTAGGCAACAATGAAGTATGTGTAGAAACTTATTCATCTGATTTACAGTTAACGAACCCGAAACGGATTCAGATGGAACTGCCAAAATTCGGTGGATTTTATGCGGGTAAAGATTATTACTTTCTCGTTTTTGGACAGGAGAATCCTGAAGAAGATAATAGTGTAGAAGTCATACGGATTGTAAAATATGATAAGAACTGGAAACGCCTGAGCGCTGCCAGAATATTTGGCGCTAATACATACTCCCCCTTTAAGAACGGAAGCCTTCGCATGGTGGAATATGGTGATATATTATATATCCGAACCTGTCACCAGATGTATAAAACTTATGACGGACAAAGACATCAGGCCAGTGCCGCATTTAGTGTAAATATTCCCGATATGAAAGTTCTCGAACAAGTTGCAGCAATCTCACAGACCGCATATGTGAGCCATTCCTTTAACCAGTTTATTTTACTGGATGGAGCCGATCTGCTTGCGGTTGACCACGGTGATGCCTACCCGCGTTCTATTGTGCTTGCAAAATATAACAGGAAAGCAGGAACAGGCGCAGTGCTCAATGGCGGATGCGGCCGTATCAGTGTACTGCCAATCCAGGGAAAATCCGGCAACGTATACACTGGCGTTTCTGCTGGCGGTGTTGAAGTCTCTGACACTGCCTATCTGACAGCCGGAAATTCGGTAGCGCAGGATGCCGCAACCTATTCTGCGAGCGGAGTACGCAATATATATGTAACCAGTACCTTAAAAGACAACTTTACAAGTGCAGGGAATACAATACGCTGGATTACAGACTACAACTATATAGAGTATACGGATGCGAAAGGTAATCCCCAAAAAACACCGGAAGTAAATGTCCTTACTCCCCACCTGGTCAAGATCAATGACAATGAAATGGTGCTGATGTGGACAGAGACAGAAACCGTAATAGAGAACAACAAACCAGTTCAGACAGCGCCAAAGCAAAAGAGTGTCCTGCTCAACGGATCCGGAGAACCCATTTCAGGCATATACAGCTTCGAAGCTCCATTGTCCGACTGCAAGCCAATTGTAGAAGGCGGAACGATACTTTGGTACTATACCAACAACAGCGAGCCTGTATTCTGCTCCCTGGCGATAGAGGATATCAGAAAACAGCCTTGACAATTTCTATAAACAACAGTTCGTTCCAATAAATGATATTTTAAAAGGGCAGCTCACATGCTGCCCTTTTCTATATCCCATTTACTTCGCCACGCTCTTCACTCTGTTCTGCTTCTCCTCATACAGCTTTCCGTCAGCGAGTGTCATCGCCTCTTTCAGCGTCAGCGCATCTCCTGCTTCCACCATGCACGTTCCGACTGATACCGTGATATTATATGGTTTCTCACTGCATTCATTGTACTTCTGAAAACGCTTGTATATCATTTCCACAAACGCTCTTTCCTCATCTTCTGGCGAAGCAGACAACGCCAGCGAAAACTCGTCTCCTCCAACCCTGCCAGCAAGTCCTGTACCAGCAGCCACCTCTGTAAGCATCTCGCTGATTAATTTAATGGAAAAATCACCCTCGTCATGTCCATATCTGTCATTGACAATCTTTAAGTTATTCATGTCAACATACGCCACCATGGTGCGCACACCCATCCGCTTATTCTTTTCCAACAATTCTTCTCCAGAAAGATAAAACCCGCGACGGTTCAAAATTCCCGTCAATGCATCTGATTTAGATATCGTATCCAGCTCGATATTATTCTCCTTGAGCGTTATGAGACTTTCCTCAAGCTGCCTCTGAATCTCCTCATTGGATTTGAGAAGCTCCAGCATCTTGATTGCCGCGCCCATCTGGTTCACCAGAAACTCGCCGTTCTCAAAAAGTTTCTCTGTCATGTCACTGACCAAAATTCCATAAAGCATCTCATTGGAAAACAGCGGCAGTACAACAAGCGCATTACTGTCCTTCCCTTTCATACTACTGCGAAAAATATCATCTGTCCTTCTCTTCTGCGCTGCGCCGAGAACACTTTCCACCGTGCCTTCCCTAAGTACAGCTTTCAGATACAGGTTCTCCGGAATCTCCAGTTCCTCATGCTCCAGATGCATAATTGGCTTTTTAAATGTATAAATATAAGCATTTTTTATGTCAAACCATTCCAGATGCTCCAACAGCACGGCATAGCTCTGGTCTGTACCCTTCTCAAACTGCATGATGTCCCTGACAAATAGTTTTATCGCATACTGCTCATCCTCCTTGTCTGCAGATATCCTGCCCAGATGCTGTTCCACCGCCATGACTGCTTTGCGGTAAACCGCCGTAAATGTGTCCTCCAGATCGTACCATTTGGCATCCTCTTTTTTGCGGAATGCCTGATACAAAAGCTCTATGTGTGTCAGAAGGTTCTCCATATCAGCATAATCCATCATGTTATTGCCCAGCAGTCCGTCCAGTATCCGCATAATCTCATTTCTAAGCTCTATATCCGATTCTCCCGATTCATAGGCATCAATAATCTTATTCATTAATTCCATATAGCCTACTTTGATATCTGCTATATTATTGTTCGACTCCTCTTTAATGTATCGGTAAAAAATGTCATCAAAATACTTGTCAACACGCTGCCTGTCTACCCTTCTGTCATAACGGTGTTCTTGCCTTTTCCTGCTGGTTCCCAGAGAATCTCTTTTTATAAACATTGTCGGAAGAACCTGTTTATCAACATTTTCACCATGAATCATCCGCAGCGCAATGCATAGTGCATTCTCTGCCAGTCGGGACGGTTCTGCCCAGACAGAAGAAAGCGGGGGTTTCATCTTTGGGGCAGATAATATATTATCAAACCCAAACACCATAACATCTTTTCCCGGAATCCGCTGATGCGCCTTCAGTGCATCATAAAGCCCAATTGCCGTATCATCATTCACACAGAATACTGCCTGCATCTCAGGATAGTTTTTTATCAATGTGTCAAACGCTCTGGCAGAGTATCTCGAAAGATTCCCCTCCACATAACAGCGTTCATCAAAGGAAAGATTATTTTCTTTCAGAACACGCATAAAGACATTTTTACGTTCCCTTGCATCTGTGTTATCGTCAGGTCCACCAACCATCCCTATATTTCTAAGACCCAACTCCTGTATCAGATAATGCATGGCTTCACTGATGCCGCTGTAATTGTCATAATTGACACTGACATAGCCATCCATCTTGGAACCAATCAGTACACAAGGTATCTGACAATACCGCTCCACCAGTTCCCGAATCCTTCCGGATGACGCATAACAGCCTATGCTGTCAGCAATAATCAGCACCGCATCCAGCCGATTTCCCATTGCATAAGAAAATAGTGTATTGTACTGATACTCATACATAATCTCTTTTCTCGCTGTCAAGTCCCTGTCCAGATACTTCCCCGGAAAAATAACAAGTTTGACTGCATTTTCCCGTGCAGCCTTCATCGCCCCCCGGCAGACAGAAACCGGATAATAATCCGCTATTCCGCTTACCAAAAGCCCCACCGTAATTTCACTCTTCATCGCTATTCCCTCTCTCTTTAAAGTCACTTTCCATGACAGATTTTGCCTTCACCAAAAATCTGTCTATATTATAACATATCCTCATAGACAATAAAAAGCTATTTTCCAATATAAAATACAAAAAATGCAAAGCCGTCTCCCCGACTCTGCATTTTTAATGTTCTCTATCTCCATGCCGTCTACTGCATCATGCCCGCCAGCACTTCCTTTGCTTTCTCGAGCTGGTTATCTGTACCATTTTTGTAAAGTTCCGCGTCAAAAGCAACCTCCACATCAGGCTCTATGCCAATGCCATGAATATTATTGCCGTTCGGTGTAAAATAGCTGCTGACCGTAAGCTTTATGGCAGAACCATCGGATAGATTAATAACTTTCTGCACTATCCCTTTTCCGAATGTCGTTGTCCCGACCAGCTTTCCAATGCCGTAATCCTTGACTGCACCTGCCAGGATCTCCGATGCGCTTGCGCTGTAGCCGTTGGTCAGCACCACAAGCGGTACCTCAATCTTATTATCTCCCTTGCAGGTGTACTCCTCGCGCTTGCCGTATTTATCCTCCGTATAGACAATCAGTCCTTTTGGCAGGATCATGCGCGCAATTTCACACACGGTTGAAAGATTACCGCCTGGATTGCTGCGCAAATCTATAATCAGTCCTTTCATTCCCTCAGATTTTGCCTGGTTGTATGCATTTTCAAACTGACCTGATGTCACAAGGTCAAACTCTGTGATCTGAATATATGCCATACCATTGTCATACATCTCGTACTCGACAGTAGGACTCTCAATTTTTCTGCGTTCCACATCGACATCTATCGGCTCAGACGCACCCTCCCTGATGAGTGTCAGTGCCACTGTAGTATGTTCCTCGCCTTTTATCTTATTTACGACATACGTTTTATCCTTTCCCTGCATATCTTCGCCGTTGACCTTATATATATAGTCTCCCTGCATCAAGCCGCTTTCTTCGGCAGGCGTATTTTTGATCACACCGCTAACCTGCACATAACCGGATTCCCCATCCTGAATATAGGCGCCAATTCCATAATAAATTCCTTCTGTCTGCTGCTGCAGGGCAATCAGCTCCTCATTGGTGTAGTAAACACTGTACGGATCGTCCAGCGAACTGAGCAAGCCCTTATAAAGTCCATTCTCAAGGTCGCTCTCTTCGACGTCCTTCCAGAACAGCTCCCCGATGGTATCCTCCAATATTTCAAGCTTTTTTCTCACGCCGGCATCTGTTATGCTCGATGCGTGCTCTGCCTGTGCAGTTCCCCGCATTTTCGCCGGCGCAAATGCCTTGAAAAAATTGACTGCGCACACAACTGCACAGACCAGTGCCAGCGTCGCTAAAATCCCAGTCACCACTCCAAGAATATAATACTTTGTACTCCTGGAAGCGTTCCCTTGATTATTCATCTGACTATTTGTTTGATAATTGACTTGATGATTCACTTCATTATTAATTTGGTTCTGCATTTTTATGCCTTTCTATAATATTTCACTTCCAGCAATACACGCATAAACTGCGGACAGTTTATTTCAGATAATTCCACGGACTTACATAACTTCCATTCAACCGCACACTAAAATGCAGATGGTTTCCTGTGGATCTTCCAGTGGTACCTACTGCCGCAATCTTCTGACCTTTTACAACCTCCGCTCCCTGTGAAACATACAGCGCAGATGCATGCATATAAATTGTATACAAATTGTCGCCATGGTCAATCATAATATAATTTCCCATTGTAGAGCTGTAAGCGGCCGCGACAACTGTACCATTGTATGCGGCAAGTATCGGCGAGCCGCCAGGCGCTGCCATATCCAAACCATTATGGAACTGCTGGACTTTCAAGGTCGGATGAATCCTGTAGCCGTACTCGTCAGAAATGCGTGTAAAAGACGGTGCCGGCCACGCAAACATACCGCCGTCATAGGTCTGTTTCTTCCCATTTGACTGTTCCAGCTGTTTTTGCAATGTTTTGGCGGCATTCTCCAGCTCCTTTATCTCCGCGTTCTGCGCCGCTATCTCTGCCTCATACTCTTTCACCAGCTGTTCCCGATTATTGATATCCGTCTCGTATGCGGTAATTTCAGCTTCCTTCTGGGATATCAGGCTGGCGAGGGAAGATTCTTCCGCCTCAACATCCTTTTTTGCCTCCTCCAAAAGCGCCTGTTCCGACTCAAGCTGTGCCTTACACACCTCCACATACTCCCTTGTCGTCCGGAACTCCTCAAGCATCCGCTTGTCGGATGAGGATAATTTTTCCACATATTCGGCGCGGTTAAGCATCTCCCCAAAAGATTTGGATGTCAGCACCGCCTCGAAGTAAAAATCATTTCCCCGCTCATACATATTCTTAATTCTGGCTTTCATGTCTTCGTACTGCGCTTCTTCCTTTTCAATCGCTGCGTCAAGCTCTGCCTTTGTCTCGACAATCTCCGCTTCCTTTTGTGTTATCATCTCTTTAATCTCTGTAATCTTCGCCTGCACCTCTGAGAGATTGGCATCCAGCTGGGAGACATATGACGAAAGGGTTTTTTTGGATTTCTCCAAATCACTGATAATTGATTTCACATCCGTAAGCCCTGACTGAAGCTTTTTCTTCTGATCTTCTGCATCCTGTATCTCTTTCTGCTTCTGCTCAATGCTCTTTTTTATATCTGATACATTGTCAGCCTGACAGACAAAAGGGCGCATGCCCGCAAACATGACAGTCACCAATAAAGTGACCGCCAAAAGAAGCACTGCACCTCTCACGCTCTTTTTCGTATACTGCCTATAACGCATCCTCTTTCCTTTCTAAAAAATGTATAGTAAACGGCAAGTTCTTTTGTCGCTCGCTATAACAACTCAAACATCTGTATATTACACACTAAGGTGCTTTCTGACCGTAGTAAAGCTTCCGATAAAGCCGATGCCCACACCGATTCCGATGCAAACCGGAACAAGATGCGTAAACACTGTATCTACCGGCAGAAACTCAAGCAGCTGAGACAATGACGGAAAACGCTTCACTACATACATCATCGCCTCATTGTAAATAAAATATACCGCAATCAGGGGTATGAACGAACCGATCAGTCCGATCACAATACCTTCAATAACGAACGGGGATCTCGTGAAAAAATCCGTCGCACCGATATATTTCATAATCTGTATCTCTTCCTTTCTCACAGAAATACCGATCGAAACCGTATTACTGATCAGGAAAATAGATACAAGAAACAAAATGATAATAATGCCCACCGACACATAGCTGATAATCGCATTTACACCAGTAAGCGCCTGCGCTGTGAGAAATGACTGGTTAATCTTCCTGATTCCCTCTATGGACTCAAGATATGTCACCATCGCACTCTGCATCGAAACATCATTCAGATAAATATCAAAGTGTGCACAGCCCTCAAGCGGATTTTCGGTAAAGATACTGATATCACCAAAATTATTCTCTTCCGCAAACTGAATCCATGTCTCCTCTGCGGTCATGTACTCCACATTGCTGACTTCCGGCCGCGTCGTTATCATGCCGCGAATCTCTGCCACCCGCTCGTCACTGATGTTCTCGTCGAGCAGTGCGCTGATGCACATTTTCTGTTCGGCGCTTTTGACCATATGTTGAAAGTTTGTCAGTATGGAGTAAAACAAACCAAACAAAAACAGACATGCGGAAATTGTTGCTACCGATGCGAGTGTAAACCACTTATTTTTAAAAATATTTCGTATTCCCTGCCAAATGCAGTAAAATAATGTATTAATCCTCATCTATGTAACCACCCTTTTCCTCATCACTGACAATGATGCCTTTCTTCATTGTAATAACCCTTTTCTGCATTGCATTTACAATCTCCCGGTTATGGGTAACTACTAAAACTGTGGTTCCATTGTTGTTGATTTTTTCCAATAGATTCATAATTTCCCATGAATTTTTTGGATCAAGATTTCCTGTCGGCTCATCTGCAAGCAAAATCTGCGGTTTGTTTACAAGCGCTCTTGCAAGCGCAACCCGCTGTTGCTCACCGCCGGAGAGCTGTTTTGGTCTTGCCTTGTATTTGCCCGCAAGTCCTACTGTTGAGAGAATGGATGGAACATTTCTCCTGATTTCCCTGTTCGGCATCTGGATGATGCGCTGCGCAAACGCAACATTTTCATAGACATTTCTGTCTTTCAGAAGTCTGAAATCCTGAAAGACGACTCCCAGACTTCTCCGAAATTTCGGTATTCCGCGCCGCTTTAATCGCACTACATCTGTGCCATTCACAATAATTTTGCCTGATGTGGGAAGAAGTTCCCGGAGCAGAAGCTTTATCATAGTCGATTTGCCCGACCCGCTGTCTCCCACAATAAAAACAAACTCTCCCTTATTTATATGCAGACTTACATCATTTAATGCCGGCACGCCCACAGTGTATGCCTTACTCACGTGCTCCATCACGATTGCCATATCACTTGTCATAGAACCTGCACGTCTTCTTGTAACTGTATTTTTCAAAATATTCCTTCACCCCTAAATAATCATTATTTCTACCTTTATCATCATCCAATTTTAATACTCAAACGATTCCATATATTTCATATATCGGACTACCATGAGGGCAATCTTAAATGTAATCGCGTCCTCGAACACCCGCAAGTCAAGTCCGGTACTTTTCTGAAGCTTGTCCAGCCTGTATACAAGTGTGTTTCTATGTATAAAAAGCTGTCTTGATGTCTCCGAGACATTTAGGGAGTTCTCAAAAAACTTGTTGATCGTTGTGAGTGTCTCCTCATCAAAGTCATCCGGACTTTTTCCCCCGAAAATTTCTTTGATAAACATTTTGCAGAGTGGAATGGGAAGCTGGTAAATCAGGCGTCCAATTCCCAACTCGCTGTACGCAATAATATCCCTCTCGGCAAAGAATATCTTTCCCACGTCAAGCGCCATCTTCGCCTCTTTGTAAGAGCGGCTCACTTCCTTGATTTCCTTAACATTCGTGCCATAGGAGATATGGACATCCTTGATGCCGTCCTTGATTAAGCTGTCCTCTATCGCCCGCGCATACTTGTCGATATCGCGGTTTGTCTCATTGTCCGCAATTTCCTTCACCACAATGACATTGTTCTCATCTACGGCTGTCACAAAATCTCTGCCATTCTGTCCGAAATTCTCCCGCACTTTCTCAAGAATGTTGGCGTCCTTTCCGTTGGGCGACTCTACAATCAGCACTGCGCGTTTTACATCTGTCTGTATGTGGAGTTTCTTGGATCGGCTGTATATGTCTACCAGCAGTAAGTTATCCAGCAGCAGGTTCTTGATAAAATTATCCTTGTCAAAGCGTTCCTTGTATGCCACCATCAGATTCTGCAGCTGAAATGCCGCCATTTTTCCCACCATGTAGGCATTCTCACCCGCGTCGTTGGCAATCAGGATATACTCAAGCTGCTGGTCGTCATATATCTTAAAAAACTGGCATCCCTGTATCTCCTGGCTGTCTGCAGCTGATTTGACGAACTCAAGTACTGAATTTTCAAAGCTGTTCCCGGTCGTTTTGGTGGAAGCCACCAGTTTACCATCGATATCAGCCACAAAAAGTTCAACCCTTGCAATCGCCTTGATCCCCTCGATGGTATTCTGCATAATCTGATTTGAAATCATATGCCACTCTCCTTACTTATACATTATCCACAAAAAATAATTACTGTACACGATCCTTTTTCTTGCATTATGTTATCATTTTAATATATTTATACAAATAAATCTATAGCTGGCGACAACTTTTTTATGCATTTTTAAATATTTTGTTACAATTCACACCAACGCCAGTTTTCATCAGCTTATAAGTTATTGAGGTGTGAACAGTAACAATATTTTTC
>JAIECJ010000031.1 GCA_029068555.1 Lachnospiraceae bacterium | reverse complement strand
GTATCTATTTGAGATTCTTCCGAAGAAAAAAACTTCCTTGATATGGCAGAAATACGAAATTTCCACAGTGTCGCAATTTTCTGATTATAACAAGGAACAACTTAAAGAAATGACATCTTTATCTCCTAAACTTCTGGATACCATAGGACAATGCTGACAGATACCTAACAAAAAGGCAAGTAAGCTGATGAATTGCTTTACTTGCCTTTTTATTTTTCACTATCCGGTAACAACCCAATAAAAAATTCCGAAAAATCTACGTTATAGATTTGTTTTAAGGCGAGAAAGTCGCTAATCCGTATATTCCGAGTGCCAGTTTCGATTTTGGAATAAGTGCTGCGTGACATATTGCTGCCCATAAGATGTAACTTTGCCACTAATTCTGATTGCGAGTAACCAAATCTTTCTCTTAGAATTTTTAAATTTTCTCCTATACTTATATCTTGTAGAAACCATTGCATAACAGCACCCCTTTTGCCTGCGACTAACCAAAACCCTTATATTGATTGTAACAAGCTGAAATGATTTATATGGGACTGTAGGGGCGCAACTATGAAAAATTTTGGGGAATATGAAAAAGAACAGACAATAAATAGCATGACAGCCTTATAGAAATCAGGGCAAGTAAGCCTAAAAATACTTATTTGCCCACTCAAATTTTAAAGAAGTGTGTTTTCCTCTGGCAGCAACCCAACAAAAAATTCTGAAAAGTCCACACCATAAATTTGTTTTAAGGCAAGAAAATCACTAATTCGTATATTCCGAGTGCCAGTTTCAATTTTGGAATAGGTGCTGCGTGACATATTGCTACCCATAAGGTGTAATTTAATTACCAATCTGTATTGTGAATATCCATGCTGTTCACGCAGGCTCCGTAAGTTCTTACCGATATTTACATCTTGTATAAACCATTGCATAATATCCTCTTTTCCTGCGACTAATTAGTCGCATTTTTATCTTGATTGTAGCAAAATGAAATGCTATAATTGGGACTGTAGAGGCGCAACTGGATTTTTTCTTTAAATGTTAAATCTGTGGCACAAAAGGGAGGGAAAAAATGGTACTACCGCTTTTATGTGGAGGACGCAAGCGGCAACTTAGTACAGAAAGAATGTGCAGGAACAGAGAGCAAGAGCGAAACGGAAAAGCTGTTAAGGCAGGCAATGGAGGACTATGAAAGCAAGAAATTCATAGCAAAAGCGGACAATATCACGCTTGGGCAGTTGCTTGATACATGGGCGGAGGAAGAATTAAAGACAGGAACATTGAGCAATGGCACTGTCGGTACGTATTTACAGGCAATCAACCGCATAAAACAGCACCCTGTAAGCAGACGGAAACTCAAAACGGTTACTTCAGGGCATTTACAGCAGTTTATGGATTTGCTCTCATTCGGCGGAACAGTTGAGGACTTTGTTTCAAAGGGATATTCTATTGACTATATACGGTCTTATTCCGCAGTATTGCAGCAGTCCTTCCGCTTTGCGGTGTTCCCGAAACAGTACATCACATTCAATATATATTGATGATACTCCACCGGAAGTGCATATATGTGTTCCCGAAACAGTACATCACATTCAATCCCATGCAGTATGTGGTCATGAGGCACAAAAAGGACGATATGGATTTGTTTGCGGAGGAAACGGACACCGACAATGGCAAAGTCAAACCACTGTCATTTGAGCAGTATCAAAAACTGATTGCACAGCTTGGAAAACGCAGCAAAGACGCAATCCTGCCCGTACAGATAGCTTATTTCACAGGGCTCAGGCTTGGGGAAGTGGCAGGTCTGACTTGGCAGGACATCAACCTTGAGGAACAATATCTGACAGTCCGCAGAAGTGTCCGTTACAACGGCACTACCCATAAGCACGAAATCGGCTCGACAAAGAGGAAAAAAGTGCGGATAGTTGATTTTGGCAATGCCCTCGCTGACATCTTGAAGAAAGCAAGGAAACAGCAGCTTAAAAACCGTATGCAGTATGGCGAACTCTACCACAGGAATTTCTACAGGGAAGTTACAGAGAAAAACAGGGTGCATTATGAGTATTACAACCTGTCAATGACAGAAGATGCGCCGGAGGATTATATAGAAATCTCCTTTGTATGTTTGAGGGAAGATGGCTGCCTTGAACTTCCTGCCACCGTAGAAACAGCCTGCCGGACAGCGGCAAGAAAAGTACCAGAGTTAGAGGGTTTCCACTTCCACACACTAAGACACACATATACAACAAACCTGTTATCAAACGGGGCGCAGCCAAAAGATGTGAAGGAACTTTTAGGGCATTCGGATGTAAGTACAACCATGAATGTCTACGCACACGCCACAAGGGAGGCGAAGCGGGATTCTGCAAAGCTATTGGATAAGGTTGTGGGAATGAGTTAAAAACAAAAACTGAATATCAAAAACTTTCCCTTGTAACTTGCTGATAAGGGCAAAAACAAGGGAAAAGGATACATATTTTGAGATTGAAGATACCACAAAGTCTTGAAAATAAAGGAAAGTTAAAGCAGTTAGTAGATAAATTGGAATTTACAGCAATAGTTTATCCACCTGCCAGATTATCTCTTGCTCAGACATATTATATGACATTGGGTCAATATCTTCAAAGCAGTAATTTGAAGCATAAGAATGATTATCAGTCCACTCTAATACCCAAAAGTCTGTTAATGTAGATACTTTGAAAAATTCTCCATTCATTGTCCAGCAAATACCTGACGGATATAATTCTAATTGCTTTGCCCCAAGTTCACGGAACCTATTTTCAACAACTGCTTTTATATCTGCTTTTTTCATAGGCAGCACCTTCCGCAACTCCCAATTTTGTTGAATTGTTCAACGCCATTATTTTACCATAAACGCACACACACTTCCATTAAATTTTGTTTTACTCTCTTTGCTTTATTCTTTTCAATCACATCTGCCTTACCCGTTCCCTCTGTTCGGTACTGACTGTCCTCGGCTTGCGATAGACAATTAGATCACCCTCACAGCTTGTAATGGTTTCTTCCCGTTTATGTGTCATACTGTAATGCCAGATAAATCCCCCCGCGCTATGAAAGAGATTTCTCCCATGTCCTTCCTCCTTGATTTCATATTGGAGCAGTGCGGTTATCATCTTGGCTCTGCGTAAATGATTCCCTAGAGTGTGTTTGAAAAATGCTTTCTGCCAGATGTGCGTCACAATTTGTGGGAGATTTGTGCCAAATTATTTTTCAAACACGCTCTAGTACAGTGAATATTAAGTAATTGGCAGTTTGGCTTGCCAATTAAAAAAGACACTCCACTGCTGGAGAAAGGCTATAAAGGTATATTTGAGAGCCTCTCGAAAGAAAAACAGAGAAAATAAAATAGTAGTTAATGGTGATTGTTAGAAAGGCTTTGTGTAATACAGAGCCTTTCTAACAAATTGGATTAGTGTTTCAATTTATAAAAGTATAAGGAAGGGGACTGGATTCCATGATGCGGTAAAAGAGCTTTTATTGTATGGAGAATAAGTCACTAAGCTGTAACATTTTTCTGGTATAATAAAAACAAAAATTATAAGGTGGTTATTGAAATGGTCGAATTATTTTATGCTGAGGATGACCCTAATATTGCAGGTGCTGTGAAAGAATATCTGGAGCAGAAAAACTTTAAGGTGGTGATATATAATAAGATTTCAGAGGTTAGACAAGCTCTGGAAATTCATGTGCCAACCGTTATTTTGTTGGATTGGAATATGCCGGATGGTCATGGAGATAGTCTTTGTCAATGGATTCGTATTAGATGGAAGGAACTGCCGATTATTTTTCTTACAGTTCGGGATGATTCCCATGATATTGTCTCAGGTTTTCAAAATGGTGCGGATGATTATGTGGTTAAACCTTTTGAATTAAGTGTGTTGTATTCAAGGATTCAAGCGGTACTTCGAAGAACGGGAAATGTAGCGGAACAGTACCTGTCTTGTGATGGGATCATGATGGATTTAAACCGCAGGACAGTTTCTTGTGGTTCAGAAGAAATAGATTTAAGCGTATCAGAGTATGGACTGCTTTTGTATCTCTTGCAGAATAAAGGAAAGACTGTTACCAGAGAAAAAATCTTAGAACAGGTATGGGATATAAATGGAAACTACGTCAATGACAATACTCTGACAGTTACTATGAAACGGTTGCGGGACAAACTGCACCAACCGTCCTGTTTGAAAACAATTAGAAGTGTGGGATACCGTATGGAGGATGCCATATGAGTGGGAAAAAAAACTTTGTGATTATATTTGGGTTTGTAGTAGCCGTCAGCTTGATTTCTTCTGCTGTTACAGCAATGCTGGTTTCTTGTCATTACAGCAGGCTTCAATTTGATTTGGTAAATGTTATCTGTGGCGAAATGTTGGAACAAGAGCCAGAAATGAAGAATATAGTTTCTGCTGCATTGAAAGAATATACGATCGGGAATGTCGATGGTGTGGCAGTGAATAATATTTTATCTGTTTTAGGATATCGCATATCTGATTTTTCGGATTCTGCTATTACATATTATATTATATTTGCAATAACAGGTTTTTTGGCAGGAATCTTCCTTTTTGTTATTACTTTTGCATTTCGTAACAAAATGGAAGCGAAACGAATAGAGGCATTGTCAGATTATTTGGAGCAAGTTAATACTGGAAAAGCAGTTGTCCTCTCTGTCTCAGGCGAAGATATTTTTTCTAAATTGGAAGATGAAATATATAAGACAGTGACATTTCTATACCAGACAAAGGATGCGGCAGTACAGGCAAAAAATGAATTTGCGGAAAATTTGTCAAATATTGCACATCAGATAAAAACTCCTATCACTGCAATTTCTTTATCACTGCAAACATTATCTGAAAAGCCAATTAAAAAAGAATATGAAAAAGACAAGATGGAACAGATAAAGAAACAGTTAATCAGACTTATCCATTTAGAAGAATCCCTGCTTGTTTTATCTCGTCTTGATGCAGGTACATTACTGTTTCAAAAAGAGGATGTGGATGTTTTTACTGTGCTTGTCCTTGCGGCAGATAATCTGCAGGAATTATTTGTAGATTCTGGAACTTCCATTGATATTCCAGAATTGGGGGAGATGTTAATAACAGCCGATTTAGACTGGACTATGGAAGCGATTATAAATGTAATGAAAAACTGTATGGAGCATAATATGGGTGGAACAGTCCATTGCTCTTATGGGCAGAATCCGCTATATACAGAAATACTTATTTGGGATGAGGGGGATGGATTTGCCAAAGAAGATATTCCACATCTTTTTAAACGGTTTTATCGTGGACAGAATGCAAGTGTGGGAGGTGATATTCGTAGCAGCGGCATTGGAATAGGTTTAGCATTGTCAAAAGAGATTATAGAACATCAAAACGGAACAATAAGGGCTAAAAATCTGCCAAATGGTGGTGCATGTTTTGAAATCCGGGTATATAAACAATAGATTTTATACCAATTCTGTTGCAGTCACTTTCATTTGGTACAATATAAATTTGTAAACAGTTCGTCTGCAGGAACAAAGTTTACAAGCTAATGGGCAGCTTTGCTGCAAGCGTAGAAATTAAAAACATCCGAAGGAGGAAACAAAAATGAATATCTTAACATGCGAAGGAGTTTGCAAAATATATGGCTCCGGCAATAATCAGGTGGCTGCACTGGATGGAATTGATTTGGCGGTGGGCAAGGGAGAATTTGTGGCGATTATTGGAGCGTCCGGTTCAGGTAAATCTACACTGCTGCATATTTTGGGAAGCGTGGATAAACCTACAAGCGGAAAAGTTACAATAGACGGAACAGATTTATCTAAACTTAATCAGACGCAGGCAGCAATTTTCCGCAGAAGAAAAGTGGGTTTGGTGTATCAGTTCTATAACTTGATTCCAACACTTACAGTGCAAAAAAACGTTCTTATGCCGCTTGCCCTTGATAAGAAGAAACCAAATAAAGAGTATTTTGAAAAAATAGTTAGTTCGCTTGGCATTGCTGATCGGCTTGAAGCCTTGCCAAACCAGTTATCAGGAGGACAACAGCAAAGGGTTGCCATAGCACGTTCACTGATTTATCGCCCGGCTCTACTGTTGGCAGATGAGCCGACTGGAAATTTGGATCAGAAAAATTCCAAAGAAATTATTGATATGCTAAAATTATCCAATCGTAATTTGGAACAGACGATTGTGCTTATTACACATGATGAGAAAGTGGCTTTAGAAGCAGACCG